>JBBIHW010000169.1:0-7036 GCA_037446795.1 Acidobacteriota bacterium | reverse complement strand
CGGCCCGCCGCGGCCGCCACGGTCGAGCCGGTGCCGGCTGCGAAGGAGGAGCAGGAGAAGGAGAAGAAGAGGAGGCCGGCCGCGAAGACCGCCCGAGCCGCGACGCGCAAGACGGGCGCGAAGACGAGGTCGGCATCGGCGAAGGCGGCGAAGCAACCCGCGCCCGAGCAGCCGCAGGCCTCGGCGGAGCCGAGCGAGCAGGGGTCGCCCGAGCGGACCTGACGGGGCGGTCAGCGCCTGGGCTTTCCCGCCTCGAGAGGGCAGGCGCCGCGGCGCCTGGTCTTGGCCTCGAGCCACCGCCCGAGCCTCTCGAGAAGGGTCGCCTCGAAGCCCCTGCCCGCCGGCCGGTAGAACCGCCGACCCCGCAGGCGCTCCGGGAGGCACTCGAGGCGCGTGATGCCGTCCTCGGCGTCGTGGGCGTACTCGTAGCCGGCCCCGTAGCCCTCCGCCTTCATGAGGCCCGTCGGCGCGTTGCGCAGCGCCATCGGGACCGGGTCGCTCGCTCCCTGACGGATGGTCTCGAGCGCCTCGGTCCACGCCGTCTCGAGGGCGTTCGAGCGCGGGGCGAGCGCGCAGTAGACGGCCGCCTCGGCGAGGGCCAGGTCGCCCTCGGGCCTCCCGACGAAATGGACGGCGTCCCTCGCGGCGACGGCCAGCTCCAGGGCTCCGGGATCCGCCAGGCCGACATCCTCGGTGGCGAAGCGCACGATCCGACGCGCGACGAACAGCGAGTCCTCCCCGGCTTCGAGCATCCTCGCGAGCCAGTAGATCGTCGCGTCCGGATCCGAGTCGCGCATGGACTTGATGAACGCGCTCGCGAGGTCGTAGTGCGCCTCCCCGGCGCGGTCGTGATAGAGCGATCCCTCGCCGAGGGCGCCCTCGAGCCGGTCCCGGCCGATGCGCCTGCGGCCGTCGGCGCCGGGAGGGGTGGAGGCCACCGCGGCCTCCAGGGCGTTGAGCGCGGCGCGGGCGTCCCCCTGGCACCGCCTCGCCAGCAGCCGGAGCAGCTCGGGCTCCATCTCGACGCCGAGGGCGCCGAGCCCGCGCTCCCGATCGGCGATCGCGCGCTCGAGGATGAGGACGAGGTCGTCCTCGGACAACCGCTCCATGCGGTGGACGCGCGCGCGCGACAGCAGCGGCGCGACGACCTCGAACGACGGGTTCTCCGTCGTGGCACCGATCAGCACGATCGTGCCCTGCTCGACGTAGGGGAGGAAGGCGTCCTGCTGCGCCTTGTTGAAGCGGTGGATCTCGTCCACGAACAGGACCGTCCGCTGTCCGGTGGCGCGCCGCAAGGCGGCCGCCTGCTCCATGACGTCGCGGACCTCCCGGATGCCGGCGACGACCGCGGAGAACGGGACGAAGCGGGCCCGCGTCCTGCGCGCGATCACGCGGGCCAGGGTGGTCTTTCCGCAGCCGGGAGGGCCCCAGAGGATGGCCGAGCGCAGGTCGTCGGACTCGATCGCCCGCCGGAGCGCGGTGCCGGGGCCGAGGATCCGGTCCTGCCCGACGATCTCGTCGAGGTCGCGCGGGCGCATCCGGTCGGCCAACGGAGCCCCCGACCGCCCCTCCTCGCCGGGCCCGGGAGGATCGAAGAGGCCCATGGCTCCGGCATTCTAGCGGAGCCGGACGCCCCGCGGTGGGCGAGGGGGCGCCTCAGAAGAACGGGCTCGCCTGGTCCTCCTCGGTCAGGGCATCCACGACGATCAGCGCTCCGACGACGATGCCGCCCACGATGACCCACTTCTGCCAGCGGCTCTGGCCGGCGCCCGACGCGCCGCCCTCGGCGGGGGGGTCCGCCCGGAGCGCGAGCGAGACGGGCCGGTTCGGGCCGGCCTCGAGCTCGACCGGGTCGCTCGCGAGGAAGGTCCCGTCCGGGGTTTCCACGAGCAGCCGGTAGCTGCCAGCGGGCACGCCCTCGACCCGGAACACACCGCGGTCGTCGGTCGGGGAGGAGCGGTAGATCGCCTCCGTCGAGGAGGGGGCGACGAGGGCCACGACGACGCCCGCGCGAGGCGCCCCACCGCCTGCGGCCACAACCTTTCCGCGGAAGGACGCGCCCGCGGCTGCGAAGGCGAGCGGCCGGACCGGCACGAACACGACCAGCAGGGCGACGAGCCCCGCGACCCACCGGGCAGGCCTGCCGATCCTCATGGCGTCCTTCCTCCTCGCTCGATTCGCCGCGTCCAGGACCGAAGCACCGAATCCTACGTCGGCCTCCGCCCGGAAGCGGGCCCGGGGTCACTGCGCTCGCTGCAAGGGGCCCGCACGCGCCCGCTCGCGAGGGGGGATTCTCCCCGCCTTTCGCCCGGCGGTCAAGGCGAATCAGGGTGTCGAGGGGCTGACTTCCTCGTCATCCCCGCTCGCGGCGATGGCGAGCAGGATCGCGCTCGCGCTCCCTCCGATGATGGCGAGGCCGGCGGGGCTCTTCCAGTACTCGCGCCCGTGCGGTCGCGTGCGCACCTCGGCGACGCCGGCGGCGTGGTTCTCGACGCCGCCCGGTGGCGCCAGCTCCGCCCACCGGTCGGCAGGCCCGCGCGAGTCCGGAGTCAGCGCGAGGCGGACCGCGATGCTTCCGCCGGGCGGGACGTTCACGACCATGTTCCCGAGGTAGACCCCCTCGGCGGTCTCGACCGTGAGGTCGAGGTATCCGTAGGGAAGTCCCGAGATCTCGAACTCCCCTCGCCGGCCGGCCGGCTCCGAACTGTAGGTCTTTCCGGTGTCGAGGTGAAAGGCCCGGACGACCGCCCCTTCGGCCGGGGTCTTCCCGTTCGAGCGCACGACCCTGCCCTCGATCCGGGAGGTCTCGGGCGCAGCTGCCGGCTCGACGGGCGTGGCCCCGCGGACGGAGACACCGCAGAGAATCGAGAGACAGAGCAGGCTCGCGGCTCGCCGTGTACCCTCATGCCGTACAAACATCGTTGACACCCTCGGGCGCGATCCGTATGGTCCTGCGGGGGTGGGGACCACGAATCGTGCCGGCAAGCGGAGACCTCCATGAGTTCTGCCGACCGATCGCTCCTCGGCACCGATCCCGGGCAGGCACGCGCCGAGTATAGCGCACGCCCCGCGAGCGGCTCCTCACGGCACCGGAACAGCGCTCCACGTCCGCGCCAGAGCGAGTGGATCCGCCGCTTCTACTTCGCCCTCTCTTCCCTCTGGGGCTTCGCCGTCGGCGCCTCCGCGACCGCCGCCGCCGGACGCCTCGAGGCGGCCTTCGGCGGATCGGGGCTCGCGCACTTCGTGCCGCTCGCCGCCGGGCTCGCCCTCGCCGTCGCCGGAGGCGTGCTCTCCGCGGCGGCGTACCGGACCGCTCGGTCCCGCACCTCGCGCTGAGCGATCGCGCATTCCGGCCTCGGCCGGAACGACGGTCCGTCAGAAGAACGTCTCCGGGACGAGGATGACGTCGTCTCGCTCGAGGACCGGGTCCTCGGCCTTCCCGCGCTTGACCTTCCGCAGGTCCACGACGATCTCCCGGCGCGCGCCGTCGGGCCCGGTCCGGAAGATCTTGACCCGGCGCTCGGCCGCCCGGTCCGTCGTCCCTCCTGCCAGGGTGATGGCCCGGAGCACGGTCACCGGCTCGGCGCGGGGAACCTCGTAGAGGTTCGGGCTCTTCACCGCCCCCGTCACGAAGATGCGGATTTTCTCGACGGCGGGGACGTAGATGATGTCCCCGGGGAGGACCGCGAGGTTGAGCGACGGGTCGGCGTCGTAGACGAGCCGCTCGAGGTCCACCGCGATCCGGCGCGTCGTGCCGTGGTCGTCCTGGCGAAAGATGACGATCTCCTTTCCCAGGTCCTTGTCCAGCCCGCCCGCGATGGAGATCATCTCGAGCAACGTCTTGTCGCCGAGCATCTCGTAGGTGTCGGGCTTCTTGACCGCCCCGCTCACGGCCACCTTCCGCGACTCGTACTCCTTGACGAACACGGTGACCTGCGGATCGCGCACGTAGCGCTCGTCGAGCAGCCGCGCGATCAGGCCCTCGAGCTCGGCCTTCGTGAGGCCCGCCACCGCGAGCCGGCCGAGCAGCGGCAGGGTGATGGATCCGTCGTCCGAAACCCGGACCGTCTGCTTCAGCTCCTCGACGCCGAACACGTCAATTTCCAGCAGGTCCTGGCGGCCGATCCTGTAGCCGCTCGCTCCCCTCCGGAAGATGGACTCGGCGATCGGGGGCGCGGCCGGGACGGCCGGTCGGGCCTCGAGCACGATCTCCTCGCGGTCGGGCGGAGCCCCCGGCTCCTCCGAGGCGGCAAAGGCGAGGGGCGCGAAGGCCGGCAGGCCGGCGACCAGCGAGAGGACGACGAGAGCACGCATGCGCCGGGGGTCCCTCCGCCACCCAAAGCGAGCTCGCGCGGAGCGCGGCTGCGCGTCGGGAGGTGCGGAGTATAGTCCATGCGGAGGCTTCCCTGCGGGCAGATGCGCTGTTCCGACGGGGCCGCAGCGATTGCCGCAACACGGCTGTCGCCATCCGTAGGACCGCAACGGCGAGGGGGCGGCCCGGAAGGGCCGCTCCTGTTCGGTCATCTCGATTCGGTTCTCTCGCTCGCGACGATCGTTTTTCCGTCGAAATTTTCCCTTGCGCTCGGAAGGCGATTGCGTTAGGCTCAAGCGCGTTCCACACAGGTCGAGATCGCAGGACGAGGGTCGCCCTCATGCCACGGAAGGCGCCCCACCGTTCGCAGGCCGAATCGAGACCGCCGGCGCGGGAGCGGTCGCAGCACAACCGCGCGAACGCGAGGCCGAGAGCCGGCAAGGGAAGCTCGGGGTCCGGCTCCGATCGCGCAGGCAAGCTCCCGACGGGAGCCGAGCCGCTCGCGCCAGGTGCCGCGGCCGGCAGCGCGGTTGCCCCGCAACGGCCGGGCGCCGCGGGAAAGAAGCCAGAGCCACCCAAGGAGGATCCACCGTTCTGGAGGTTCGGATGATGGAGAGGCGTACGAACGAGCGACCGAAGTGGCTCGCGCGGGCACCGAGCGGCGGGTTCGCTCTGCCGGCCGTCGCCGCAGCGCCCGAGGCCAGCGGGGGGGACAGGCGCCTCCGCGCGAGGGCGACAGACACGAATCAGCCGGCCGAGTACCGCGCGGTGCTGGCGTGTTCCTTCCGGCGGGCGGACGCACCTGCTCGCCGCCGCTGAGCGAGAGGAGGTGATGCCGAGAAGCGAGACCGCACCCAAGCTCGATCTCTCGGGGCGAGGCCCCGGTTCGAACTGAGAATCCCCAAGTGGGTGAAGTGGACGGCTCCCCGGCAGGGAGCCGGTGAGTACCGATCGAGGATGACCCAGTTCAAGGGAGGTGGAAAACGATGCCCCGTTTCACCGTGAGCGACATCCACAGCCTCGAATCCGCACCCACGAGCCCCGCCAACCTGCGCTCCAAGCTCGACGGGATGATCCTGAACAGCACGAAGGTGCGCGCCAAGGTGGAGGTGATCAACGCCGACACCGGCGAGTACCGGGTCGTGCTCCAGGGCACCCTGGACCAGGAAGGCGCGGAGTTCGAATAAGGCGCCTTGCGGCGCGGTCCAACAACGAGATCGAGTCCGAAAAGGAGGTGCAGCATGCCCCGTTTCTTCAGGATCCAGGACCTGCGCTCCATCGAGCGCGCGCCGTCCAGTCCGGCCGTTCTTCGCGCCAAGCTCGACAACATGATCCTGTCCAGCACGACGTGCCGGGCGAAGGTCGAGGCCATCAATCCCGACACCGGCGAGTACCGGGTGGTGCTCCAGGGCACTCTCGACAAGGAAGAGTCGCCCCAGTGGGAGACGACCTGATCTGCCGCTGACCGGCGAGCCGCGGCGGGGAGGCCTGCGGGGGCAGCGAAGGGCCGCCTGAAGCCTTCTCGCCGCGGCCGACGCATGGTCCTGTGCCGTTCCCAACCTGAACGCGTGAGCGAGACGCCTGCGATCCGGGCCCTCTCTCTCGACGTCGGGTCGCACCCGCAGGCCCGGCGGCTCAACCCTCAGTTCTCGCCGGAGGCCCCGTTGCTTCGGCTGCGCGTCGAGGTGAGCTGGGACCCGCGGGACGCCAGCACCACCCTGTTCGGTCTCGAGGGCCGCCTCGCGCGCCTGTCCCCGACCCTCGCGCGCCACCAGTGCCGCGGCCACCACGACTACCGGATCCTCCGCACCCTGGCCCGCGACACGGGCGGCCCGCCTCGCCTCGGGCGCGACTTCGAGCCCTCCCTCGCGCTCGCCCACGTCCTCGAGCACCTGATCATTGACGCCGTCTCGTTCCTGACCGGCGCCCCGATCGTGTCCGGCGCGACGGGAGCGCTCAGGGGCGTGCCCCACCGGTACGACGTGTTCGTGGAGTGCCCGGATCCGGCGCTCGCGCGGCTGGTCGTCGCCCTGCCGCTGTCGTGGCTCTCGTCGCTCGCCGCGGGCGGGAGTCTCGATGGGGAGGGGTGGACCACCCTCGTGGTGGCTCGCCACCTCTACCTCCGCCGCCACGCAGGCCCGTGCGATCCCGTCGCCCTCTCCCGTCGGCTCATGCGCTCTCCGGGGGAGGTCGAGGCGGCGCTGCGCTGGCTCGAGCGGAACGGATTCGCCTGCCGGGTCGGGTACACGATGAACTTCAGCGGGGTGGAGTACTGCCGGCTCAAGACCGCCTCGAGCGAGACTTCCGCGTCGCTCGAGCGCCCCCGCCCCCCTCGGCCCCGAGACGATACGGAGGAGGGCGAGCCCCCTCGAGCCACGGGCGCCCCGGGATGATGTTGACGGGCGCTCACCGTGCCGTCCCGGTGAGTTGCTCGACCCTGCGCGTCGCGGCCTCGATCTCGGGGAACTGCCGGGCGACCTCCCTCCAGGCCCGCAGGGCGTCGGCGGCCGTGCCGTGCCGGTCCTCGAGCCGAGCGAGGCGGACGAGGAGCTGGGCTCTCATGTCGCGCGACGACGTGCCGGCGCGGAGCCGATAGAGGGCCCTCCTGTAGTGCCGCCGCGCCCCCTCGATGTCGCCCAACGCCTCGAAGGCATCGGCGGCGGCGGAGAGAATCCCCGGATCCTCCCCCCGCAGCCGCAGCGCGCGCTCGATGTCCTGCGCGGC
>JBBIHW010000168.1:0-7058 GCA_037446795.1 Acidobacteriota bacterium | reverse complement strand
ACTACATCGGTGCCCTGACCGTGGGGCTCGAGCTCCTGAAGGACCGCGCCGGTGGGTTCGGGACTGCCTGAGTGGATCGACCCGTCGTCCGGCGACGGGTGCCCCCCTCGGCCCCGAGGTGACCGGCTGTCTCCTGGAATGGGAGTGGCGGGCATTCCGGCGGGACGGGCGCAGCGCCTTCGAGCTGGCCGACACGATCAGGAAACTGGAGGCTTCGGCCCGGACCGTGAGCCTGGATGAGGACACGATCGCGCGGTTCATCCTCGGGCTCGGTGCCGCGGATCAGCAAGTGCTCCTGAAGCGGATCGTCGCGCACCGCAACTCGAACCACTGGGCGGCGGTTCTCGGAGCGGTCCACTCGGGATGGTTCAAGATCCACCACGAACTGGCGAGGCGATGGGCCCCCGCCCTCTTCGACGAGACATGCCGAAAGAACATCGCGCACGAGTGGGAGCTCGCGCTCCCCCTGCTCGCAGACCTGCTCCGCCGGAAATCGTTCGACCAGGCGCGGCCTCTCATCGAGGAGGCCGTACGCACGCTGCTGCACCTCAAGATGGGGGAAGCGTGGGACCCGCGGGAGACGCTGCTCATCTCCCATCCTTCTCTGCGGTACCGGAGCGATCGGCATGCGGCGGCGTTCCGCCTCGTCGACGGTTGGCGGAGGGTCGCCACCGGACTCGGCGAAGAGGAGATGGCGTGCGCGCTGGAGCTTCAGCTCGCCATCGGCCGACGGTGGGCGGATGGAGACGCTGCCCTGGAGGCGTTCAACCGAGTCCCATCATCGCGGTTCGCGAGCGTGCGCGATCGGCTCTTTTCCGATTGGCGATCGCTCGTCACCGAGGCGACCCTCGGACACGAGGCCGACGGGTGCGAGCCGTCAGGCTCGGTGTGGGTCCATGCCCTGGTGGACGCCGCCCGCGGGGGGAAGGACGGCGCGTCGTCATTCCGCCACGCCGTGCGGCAGTGGCTCGAGGCGACGGAGCGCGCGCCGGCCACGCTCCGGCAGTCTCGGGACGCGCTCGGGACGCTGACACTTGACGTCGACGCCGGCTCCTCGTTGCGCCGGACCTCGCCCACGCTCCATCGGCTGCTGTCGGCGCAGTGGCGGGGCGAGCCCGCCGTGCGTGCATCACGGCGCCGCTGGGTCCAGCGGCTGGGCGTCGCGGATCTGTTACCGGACGTGCTCGAGTTCTGGCGGCGCCACGCGGCAGGCGTGGTGCCGGACCCCGGGAGCGCGACCTCGTCGAACTACGACGACTGCGCCGAGTGGCTCGCCGCGGTTTTCGAGCTGGACGCCGCGGCGTACCAGCGGGTGGTGCGAGGGTGGGCTGGCAGCCACGCCCGCCGCAAGAACCTCTGGCGGGCCATCGCCAGGAAGCAGCTGCCGCTGTGAGCGACGAGTTCTCGACGCGGCGAGCGCCTGCGGCTCGTACGCGCGGCGGGGGAGGGCCCCCGGGGGCGTCCACCGCCGCCCCAGGCCGCACGGACACCCAGATGGACACCTCATTCGATGGTACGGGAGGGCCACGCCCAAGACCAGCGCCTCGGCGCGACCGTCTCTCTCACCCGATCTCCGAACTGCAATGTCCGGCCCCGGCCGGGGTGTCGTTTGTCTCCGAGTAGCCCATGGGTCACCGCCGGCGAGGATCTGCGCCCGACGGACGCGGCTTGCGCACACGGAGCTTCCGATCGGTTGCCACGACAAAGCATCCGCTCCAGCGCGCGACCTCCTCGCCTTCGAACAGGGTCTTCACCCGCGCGCGGAGCGCCCTGCGCCCGGGGCGACTCAGCCTGACGAGGAGCAAGCCTGCGTGGGATCCCCGCCAGACCCTGCTGCGGAACGGTCTGGACGTCGTGCCCGAGATTGGCCAGGTCTCGCGAAAGCGTCGCCGGGAGATTCTCGTCGAGCTTGATCCTCACGGCTCGACCGGGATCCCCGGCACGGGAAGGTCCTCCTCGGCAGATGCCGCCGCGAATGCTATGACAGCGCGGACGTCGTCCTCCGTGAGCGTCGGGAAATCCTCGACAATCTCCTGGACGGTCGCCCCCTCCGCGAGGCTCGCGAGAATCGTGCGCAGAGGAACGCGCGTCCCCTTGACGACGGGTTCGCCGCCGCACACGGCGGGATCGCGCGCGATTCGTTCCTGATAGTTGATGGTCAAGACTGACCCTCCTCAGTCGATCGGCGCTTCGACCGGTCCAAGGTTAGCACTCCAGGGGCGTTCATGGGAGAGCCCGTCGCTGGGAGGGGTGGGCGGGCCGCGACCCAGAACCCTACCCTACGGTCCACGTTGCGCGACTCCCGATAGCCAAACACCCGACGAATGTCGTCCGCGACCGCGGACGAGAGAACGATCTGGAACCTGCCCCCGACCCAACGCCCGATCAACCGGCGACGCTGCCGGAGCGCACGGCTGCACTGACGTCCAGGTTCGCGTCGAGGACCGCGCGAAGCCCCGTCACCTACGCCCGGGTCCGGGTTTGCGGGCCTGCCTTCGGGCCCGGCGCTGCGCCTCGAGCGCCATCGCCGCCTCCCGGTTGTTTGTCCATATCCATGAGGGCGGGGATCATGCCCAAGTCCGGCGCGGCGAAACTCACGCAGAACTCCGGGCCAGGTTGCGGGGAGGAAGGGGCTTCTTCGAAGGGTGAAACCCCTGGTACCCTGTCGAAGAACGAGCAGTCCGTACAGGAAGGAGAGGAGCGCGTTGACCGGATCCGGCGGCGGCCGTCGCTCGCGCCCGGACAGGTCGAACCCCATCGGATCGCGCAGCATCTCGGCGAAGTGGGCGAAGTAGGCGCGGGCACCCATACCCTCGAGCCCGAAGAGGCGATCGCGCGACGGAGCCTCCTGCGCAAGCCGCGCCATCCGCGTGAGCTCCGTCAGGGCCGCGCGAGGCGTCTCGCTCGTGTTGCGCCGGAGCAGCGTGCGCTGGTTCCGGAGCTTGCCGACCACGAACGCGCGAGCGAGCGGCAGCGCGCGATCCTCGTCGTCGGCCACCTGGTACTGCTGCACCCGGAGCTCCACGTTCCGCTGATGGATGCCGGTCGTGACCGCCGCGAGCCACCCGCCGTAAGTGTGGTGGAAGATCGGGATCTCGCGCTCGGCCAGTCCCCGGATCGCCTGGGCCGTCACCTGGACGTTGCCGTAGACCGAGACCTGCGAGACGTCGAGGAGACGCACCGGCACATCGTCCTCGTCGCGCCTGCGGACGACCAGGCGCTCCTTCGACCTGCCGACCGAGGCTCCCTGCTCCTGCGCGTACAGGGGTGCGGCGTCGTCGCGAGCGGGGACCAGGCGCCGGACCTCGTCCAGAGGCTCGCCCCGGAGCAGCGACACCTCGTCGGGCAGGCAGATCCCCACGAGCGAGCACCGAGGGCACTTCGGGCTGTCGACGAGCCGAGGCGGCGGGATCGGGGCGAGCGCGGTCTCGCGGAGGCCGACGAGGAACGCTTCGGTCCGCCGGATGAGGTCGTCGTCGAAGGGCACGGCGAATCGTCTCTTCGGAGAGGCGTAGTACAGGACGCCCTCGTCGCAGCGGTAGCCGTTCTCGCGGAGGACCAGGCCCTGGGCGCAGAGCTGGACGAGCTCGGGCTCCCACGGTCCGCGCGGTCCGGGCGACCCCTTCTTGTAGTCGACCGGCCGAACGGCGCCTGCCTCTCCCTCGAGGAGGTCCATGCGAGCGACCAGGCCGAGCGTCGGGGCGGACAGGAGCACCGAACGAGCGGAGACCCGGTCCTGGGACTCGAGCTCCTCGGGGGCCGGGAGCCTCCCGGTCTCCTGCTCGACGCGCCGGTGCACGCTCGCCCCCTCGAGCGTGTCCTCGCTCTCGGCCCAGTCCCCCTGCACCCACTCGAGGTAGAAGAGGCGCGGGCAGTAGACGAACTCGTTGAGCA
Source organism: Acidobacteriota bacterium (assembly GCA_037446795.1). Classification (GTDB taxonomy): domain Bacteria; phylum Acidobacteriota; class Polarisedimenticolia; order Polarisedimenticolales; family JBBIHW01; genus JBBIHW01. Next base: position 3,164 of record JBBIHW010000168.1, on the reverse strand, counting down.
TCCGCGTCGGCACGAGGTCGGGAGCCGCTGCGGCGGAGGGCCCTCGTCGCTGTCGGTCACACTGCTCGCCCCTTCATGAGGAGGCCGATACGAGGAGCCGTCGAGCAACCGAAGTTGCGGAAACGCCCCTCCGTACGACGGTTGCACTCGAACACCTGACGGACGCCCATCCGCAGGAGCCGATCCCTGGGAAGAGGATCTCCCCAGAGCTCCGGATGCGTGAGCAGGGATCTGACCGAGGCCTGCGCGGGCTCGGGCGGCTTGGCCCGGGCCTTCCCGGCCCGCTGCGCCAGCCGCCGGCCCCGGGTGCGGTTCGAGGACCACGCGTAGGAGCGGACCAGGTGCTGGCCCGGGTCTCCGATCTGGCTCGTGATCGCGTGGATCCAGTCCAGGGGATCGAGGATCCGGTCCGGCACGCCCGTGCGCGGGTGGGGGGGGCGTGCGCACGCGCACCTTGTCGCCTGCGGTCTTCTCCACCGCGTCGAGGGCGAGCGGGCCGCGGGTCAGCCTAGCGCGCCAGGCGCTCGGCCCCGTTCTTGTCCTCGGCCGCCACGCGCTGCTCGCCGTGCGCGGAAAAGCCCGAGTGGACCCAGCCCCAAGAGCGAGCGGAGAAACTCCTCCGACAGCCTCTCGGCCCGGTCGAGCCGCCGCAGCAGCCGCCGGCGGAACACCTCCTCCACCAGGCGCGCGTCGAAGTAGGGGAGCTCGAGAAACTCCCCCTGCTTCGTAAAGGCGCCGTCGGTCGTGAGCACGTGCAGGTGGGGGTGTAAGTTGGCCGCGTAGGCGCCGAAGGACTGGATGGACACGACGAGCCCCGGTAGGGCGTCCTGTCGGTCGAGGATCGCGCGGAAGCTCCCGACGAGGGCGTCCCGGGCCGCTCGGGCGAGCAGGCCCAGCAGGCGCCTCTCCCTCCGGAACAGTCCCCGCGGCACCCGCGGGATCGTCAGCACGAGGTGGCGGTGCGGGACGGGCTCCAGGATCCCGGTGACCAGCTTCTCGGCGAACAGGGCTGAGCGCTTCGCCTGGCAGCTCGGGCAGAAATTTCTCGTCCGGCAACTGAAGGCCAGCAGGTGCTCGGCCTGGCACGAGGGGCAGCGGATGCGGGCGAAGCCTCCCTCGGGCCGCCCGCAGCCGAGGTAGGCCTCCACGGCCGCCGGGACCACCCGCCGCAGCGGCCCCTCCCGCGGCTCGTAGCGCTCGTCGTACTCCCGCACGAAGCGCTCGAAGTGCTGCTCGAACAGCCGGTAGAAGACCGTGCGCTCGGGGTGCCGCGGCCGGTAGACGGGCGCAGGTTCGGTGCGGAGCATGCCTCCGTGAGTGCGGGAGGCGAACGGGGACGCGGGTGAGGAGGCTCGTCAACCCAAAACGCAGGCCCGCAGGAGCCGAGGTCGACGGGCGGACCTCACCCCCTGGGTGTGAACCACCACGGTGTGAGCCACCGGCTGACGAGGGCGCGTACTCGACCCATTGGGTAAAGGGGATGACATGAGCATCGGACACATCGTGGTGTCGTTCCTGGTGCTGCGGCTGGAGGTGGGCCTCCAACCGCGACTCGATGAACACGACGTTGGCTTCGCAATGCGCCAGGCCTGTCCTCGCCGCCATCCTGACCTACGTGATGGCCAAAGGCGCGTGGTCTATGGCGCGGCGCTGTTGTTCGTCTATGCCCTCGGACGCGGCGTGCCCATCGTTTTGGCAGGCACGTTCACGGGTATGCCGATCGCTGCTCTACCTCGTCTCGCAGTCCTTCGAGCGGGGCCGGCGCGTCCCGATCCTCGGGATGGAGAGGTGGCACAAGACGAGCGAGGTCGCACGGCTGGCCAACGCCCAGGTCTGGAGGGCGCCGGGGCTCGACACGTCCAGCACGCCCCACGGCCCCACGGCGGCTTCCAGGACGACACGACGACGATGCAGACGATGATCGGGCTCATCCGGAAGGGGCTCCCGAGTCCCTTCCAGAGGGGTCGCCCCTCTCGTGAAGGCATCCTTGGCCTCGACTTCCCCGACGCGGGAGCGCGGAGCGTCCTGGTGGCGCTCCGCGGGCGGGGCCGAGCCGGCACGGCCGAAGGAGGAAGCCCGGCGCCCGTTCAGGTACACCCGGTCGATACCCTCGAGCTCGGGCACGACGTGGTCCTGGAGCCCCCGGAGAGCGCGGCCCATGTGGCCAACGACCCCCCGAGGGTCCAATACTTCGGCGCAGGTTTCAACGTGCCATTGCTCCACGGGGCCCCACTCGGACCTCCCACATACTTGGCGGTCTGAGGCGCAGCCTCGTTAGAACTGCTCGTAGTAGGCGGAGCCCTGGCGCTCGAGCGGGCTGCCGTTCGAGCGGGTCGCGGAGCCGGGGCGGTCACGGGCCTGTCTCGAGGCCGAGTCGGCCTTCGAGAAGGCCGGCAGTTGCGCCTCGGCTGGCACGCGGGCGCCGGCCGGCTCGAGCCGGAGGTGGAGTTTCTTCCGGTGCGGGATCGAACGAGCCGGCTACCCGCCGAGCCGGCCGCAGGCCGCGAACCCCGCGGACCGAGACGGGCTGCTTGACTCCGTACCATGGTACGGGGTCTAGGCTGCCGCCGCACTCCAGGAGGTCGGGATGGAGTCGCTGACCATCGGACAGGTCGCCCGGCGAGCGGGCGTCGGTGTCGAGACGGTGAGGTTCTACGAGCGCCGCGGGCTCATCCAGGAGCCCCCGCGCCGGGAGTCCGGCTACCGGCAGTTCTCGGCCGACGTGGTGGACCAGCTCCGGTTCATCAAGCGCGCGCAGGAGCTGGGCTTCTCGCTGCGGGAGGTCCGGGAGCTGATGTCGCTCCGCGTGACGCCGGGCTGCAACTGCGACAGGGTGCTCCGGCGGACGGAGGCCAAGATCGAGGACGTCAAGGCGCGGATCCGCGTCCTGCGGCGCATGCGGGGGATCCTCGAGACGCTGGCCAAGGCCTGCCGCGAGCGGGGGACCACGACAGCGTGCCCGATCCTCGCGGCGCTCGGCTCGAAGGGGGGCGGCTGATGGCGGGCCCGCGCCAGGCGCCCGGCGCCCGGGGCGCCGTGCGGTTTCTCGCCGCGGCGCCCGGGATCGGCGTCGCCTCGTTGTCGCCGGCCTTTCCGACCGTGGCCCTCGTCGCGGCGGGCGCCGGCGCGCCGCCCCGCCGGGGGGATGTTGCGCTCGGGCGTGG
>JBBIHW010000167.1:0-7150 GCA_037446795.1 Acidobacteriota bacterium | reverse complement strand
ACGAAGGCTCCCTCCTCGAACGGGGCACCGCCCATCGTCCGGAGGCTCCGCTTGAAGACCACCGCCCACTGTCCTCGATCGTAGCGGGCGGAGGCCTCGAGGTCGGCGGGGCCCTGGAAGGAGAGGTCGGCGCTGCCCCGGCCGACGATCTGCTCGGGGGTTCGCTTCGCGAGGTCGAGGAACCAGATGTCCACGGGGTTCGCCGCGTCCCCGAAGATGAAGTACGGCTTCTTCGGCTCCTCGACCTTGTCGTACGGGAGCTGGACGGCGACGGCGTCCGAGAACTCCTGCGTGGGGTCGGGCCCGGCAGCCACCTCTTCCGCCTGCGCCGCCTCGCCCCAGAAGTCGGCGGCGGCTGGCTCGGCCGGCCGGGCCGCAGCCTCCGCTCCGCGCTCCTGCTCCCCGGGCGGAACGGGCAGGTCCGGCCGGTTGCTGCCCGAGGTCTCGGCCCTCATGTCGTTCCAGCGAATCTCGAAGGCGATCTCGGTCTCGTTGTAGACCGCGCGCACGAGGACCTCCACGCACGACGGGTGGAACTCCCGGGGGGGCTCCATGATCTGCCCCACGACGGGAACGCGCGCCGTCTCCGCGCGCTCGAACAGGTGCTCCGCGCCCTCGAGAGGGATCGCCTCGTCCACCTTCTCGGCCGTGACCATTTCGGCGTAGCCGGGCGTCTCGGATCCGCTGAGCGACCAGATGAAGTCCACGAGGGCCCAGCGCCGCTCGACGTCGAGCGCTCCGGCGTAGGAGGGCATCGGGGTGCCGTTCAGACCCGTCGAGAAGGCCCGGAAGACGTCGCGGCGCGACGGGCCGCCGCGGAAGGTCCAGGGCTTGGTCAGGTCCGCAGGCCGGATGTGCCGGCCCCAGTCGTCCTTGAGGGTCGGAGCGGAGGGACCGTCGCCGCGGCCGAGTTCCCCGTGGCAGCCGGCGCAACCGAGCTCGTCGTAGATCTTGCGGCCCTGCTCCGCCGACTCCTCGGACCAGCGCGGAGGTTCGGGCAGCTCGACGCGCGTGGGTGCGTTCTGGGGGTCGGCGAAGGCGGGCGAGAAGGTCTTGACGACCTGGACGAGCCTCGCCACCTCGGCCTCCGTGAACGCGGGCCAGGCGGGCATGGACGTGAACGGCATCCCGACGCGGATGACGCGCGCGAGGTCCTCGTCGGTGGGGAGCTGTCCGCTCTCGGTGGAGCGGATCTTGAACTTCCCGGAGGTGAAGTCGCGCGGTGCGGGCTTGACGAAGGGCGCGGCGATTCCCTCCCCGTCCCCGTTCTCGCCGTGGCACTGCGCGCAGTACTTGTCGTAGAGCCTGCGGCCCTCCTCGAGCGGGCCGCCGGGGCCGCTCTGCGCTGCCGCCCTCGCCCCGGCGAGCAGCGAGAGGGCAGCCGCCACGGCCCGCGCGGCGGCTCCCGTCGAACCGCGGCGACTCGCTCTCACCGCTCCTGCCCGTGGATCTCTTCGCGGGCGCGCGGCCGCAAGCCCGTGAAGTCGTACAGGAACAGAAGAACCTCCCACATCTGCTCGTCCGTCAGGAACTGCTCCCAGCGGGGCATGGCCGACGCCCACGGGCCGCCCTCGTCGGGAAGCCCGGGGCCGCCCTTCGCGATCCGCCAGAAGAAGAAGGTCTCCTGGAAGCTGTCGAGCACACCGGGGTCGGCGAAATTGGTCGGGATCGGGTTCAGGCCCCGGGCGTACATGCCGTCGCCCTTGAGCCCGTCCCCGTGGCAGTAGAAGCAGTTCTTGTAGTAGGTCTCCCGGCCCGCGGCCACGCGCCGGCGGAATTCCTCCGGGCTCGTCGCCTCGAGTCGTCGCAGCGGGTTGTCTCCACTGACGAGGTCAACCTCCTTGCCGTGGACCGTGATCGTGGTGGGCGGGTTCGGGTGAACCGTGCGGCCGAAGAACGGCGGGGAGACCGGCGCGGCCGCGCGCCGGTAGGCGCCGAGGGCGAGCAGCAGCGGAACGGCGAGTCCGACCACGACGAGGGCGGGCGTCCACTTCGGGTCCACGGCCAGCCGGACGATCGGGCCGAAGACGGCGCGCATGCGCTCGCGGCTCGACCCGACGTAGGCGAGCAGGGCTGCGGCCGTGATCGCCATGTACATCGTGACCGCCGCCTGCGGGATCGGCTTCACGAATCCGAACCGCAGGACCGCGTACATCCCCGCGAGCCAGAACAGGACCCATCCGAGAAGGCCCGCTCGCACCAGGCGCAGGACGCCCATGGCTGCGAGCGCGGCGGCGATCACCCAGAGCTTCAAGGGCCGGGCCTCCTCTTCCCCGCTAGCCTCCGCCCTCCCGCCGGTAGGGGTTGGGCGTTTCGAGCGTGACCGTCGGGGTTCCCCCGAGGCTCTGCAGCCACGCGATCACGCACATGATCTCGTCGTCGGTGAGTCCGATGGGCGGCTTGTGGATGGGGGGCATGCCGCGCTCGAAGCCGGGAACGACGAACGCGTCCGGCTCGTAGACGCTCATCAGGAGATAGTCGAGGGCGTTCTTGCCCGGGATTCGGGTCTCGGCCCGCGAGACGACGCCCGCGAGGTCCGGGAAGCGGAGCACCCCGGTCCGGCCCACGGTGTGACAGGTCAGGCACAGCCCCTTGCCGTTGGCGATCTGCTCGCCGATCTTGACCATCTCGGTGGTGCTCAGCGTCTTCGGCAGCTCGAACTCCTGGGGAGCGGGCAGCTCCTTCTGCGGTACGAGCTGGCCGACGTACGTGTAGAAGGCGGTGGACAGCACGACCAGGACCGCCACCTTGAGCCCCGCGGGGATCCTCACGCCGTCTCCTCCCGTGCCCCGCCGTGTGCCTCGTGCCCGGCGAGCCCCGCGAGCCAGAACACGAAGGCGATCAGGGCGAAGAAGATCAGCACGGTCACCGAGACGATCCGGGTCGCGAAGCCGAGTGTCGGGGTGAAGGCGTCGGGCGAGGTGTCCTTCAGGACGCCGTAGACGTGCCAGTGCTGCCGGAGCCCGCTCCGCACGTAGCCCATGAGGCCCATCAGCCACGTGAACGTCACGGCGATGAAGATCAGGACGTACTGGGAGATGGGAGGCATCTTCCCCCACCGCACCTCGCCGGTCCGCTCCGCACCCCGGAGGAGGAGCACGTCGAGCACGGTCATGCTGACCATGGCCAGCAGGACCGACAGCACCTGGGGCACGGACAGACGGATCCGCACCGCGGCCTCGACGAAGTACCCGTACACGCCCAGGAAGACCACGAAGGCGGAGGTGAGCAGGAAGATGCCGAACTGGGCCGCGTTCCCCGTGGACGCCCAGGAAACCGTCGGCCGCTTCCCCGTCCTCCGGTACAGGAGGAAGCTGACGTAGGTGGTCAGGATGAGAATGTTGACGGCCGTGTTCTTCGCGGACATGAGCCCCAGGTAGCCGAGGTACGGGTGGAAGGAGCCCCCGATGGCCCGCGCCTCGGACGACGTCATGGTGATGGAGCGCGGTGTGGCCCACACGGCGAAGCAGGCGGCGATGGCGATCAGCAGGTACTTGATGTAGCGCTGGTAGGGCTGCGCCCCCTCGATCCGCTCCATCCCGAGCCACAGGTAGTAGTTGGCCGCGAGGAAGAGGTTGCCGATGAGCACCGCCTGGATGATGAAGAGCCACGAGAAGGCGCCGCCCATCATCATGATCCCCAACGCCTGGTTGAACCGGTACACCTCGGTGGCGAGCCAGTAGCCTGCGAAGGGCAGCGGCAGGAACGCGCTCACCGCCACGAAGTTCCCGATGTAGCCCATCCAGTCGTAGTGGGCGCGCTCGGCGTCGGTGCGGGCGTGGAGGTAGCGCCAGGCCGCGTAGGCGGCGGCGATCGAGCCCCCGAAGGCCACGTTGGCGATGAGGCGGTGGATGTTGATGGGGTTCCAGGTGTAGTTGTTGATCGCTTCCCGGAGGTTGACGAGGGCGCCGCTGTCGGACACCCCGCCGGGCGTCATCATGAACGACGCCCAGGCGTTGGCGATGAACATGATCGCCGTGCCGGCGAGGTTCAGCCCCACGCCGAGGGCGATGTGCACGCTGCGCGAGAACCTTCCCCAGCCGTAGTAGTAGGTGTACAGGAAGCCCGCCTCGAAGAAGAACAGCAGCACGTAGGGGAGGAACGTCGGCGAGAAGACGTGCATCAGGTAGTTGGTGAACTTCGGGTAGAGGGCGATCAGGAGGAAGGTGAGAAAGGCCCCGAAGGTCGCCGTGAGCGAGAAGGAGACGGACAGCAGCTTGGTGAACTCGTACGCGAGCCGGTCGTAGCGCTCGTCTCCGGTGAAGGCGCCGATGACCTCGATGATCAGGGCGAACAGGGGGACCGCCAGCACGAACGCCGCGAACAGCAGGTGCAACTCCGCGACGACCCAGACGGCCACGCGGCTGCCGACGCCCGGGAAGCGGCGATAGGCCTCCTCCGTGTAGGGCTTCGTCCGCTCTTCCTCCGCACGCTTCCGCGCGATGTCCTCGAGCGCCTGGTCGCGGGGGGTGTCGAGGGCCCGCTCCGAGCGGATCGGAGGGTGGTACTCGCGCTGCTCGAGCCAGGACCAGAGCCGCGCGAGCCCGGCGACCAGTAGGAGCGCGCCGAGGGCGGCGAGGGCGAGCCGGCGGCGGTTCACGGCGAGCCTCCCGCGGGCCCGCCGGGCGCCGCCCCGGGGGGAGCCGTCTGCTGCAGCCTCCGCACGTAGGCGACGATCGCCCAGCGGTCGGCCGCGGGGATGGGCCAGCGGTATCCGGGCATCAGCCCGACCCCGTTCGCGATCGTCTCGAAGAGCTGGCCGTCCGGAGCGTTTCGGATCCTCTCCTCGTGGAGGCTCCGGGTCGGGACGTTTCCGCGCTGGTAGAGAATGCCGCGGCCGGTGCCGCGCGGGTCGTGGCAGGGGGAGCAGTAGATGTCGTAGCGCTCGCGCCCGCGCTCGAGCGCCCGCGGGTCGTCGCGGAGCGGGCCCGCCGCGAGGAAGCTTCCGTCGGGGAGGCGGCCCGTGCGAAAGCTCGGCTCGCGCGCGAGGGAGCCTCGGGCCACGGTTCCCTCCGGCGGGGTCCGCATCGCCTTGCCGTCGTAGAAGAACTCGCTCGCCTCCTGGGCCTCGTACCTGGGCTGGTCGTCCATGTCGGGAACCGGGTGGATCGGCGGGCGCCTCGACGCGCAGCCGCGCGCGCACCCCCCGGCCGCGAGCATCGCCGCGAGCGCGATCGCCGCCCCGCAGGCCAAGCGCGTCGAGGCCATGGCCGCCCTCAGCTCCTCTCGGCTTCGGGACTCGGGTTCCGGATCCGGGCCAGGTACGAGGTCCGGGGACGGTTGTTCAGTTCCGCCAGCACGACGTAGTTGCGGTCGAGGCGCTTGAGCCGCGCCACCGCGCTGTCGGGGTTGCGGATGTCGCCGAACTCGATGGCCCGCGCGGGGCAGGCCTGCTGGCAGGCGGTCTGCGGCTCTCCCTCCCGCAGACGCCTTCCTTCGCGCCGGGCCGCCAGCTCCGCCTCGCGGATCCTCTGCAGGCAGTAGGTGCACTTCTCCATCACGCCCCGCGACCTCACGGTGACGTCCGGGTTCTGGGCGATTTTCAGCAGCTCGGGCGTGTCGCGGGTGAAGTTGTAGAAGTTGAACCGCCGCACCTTGTACGGGCAGTTGTTCGAGCAGTAGCGCGTGCCGATGCACCGGTTGTAGACCATCACGTTCAGGCCCTGGGCGTCGTGAACGGTGGCCCCCACCGGGCAGACCTCCTCGCACGGCGCGTTCTCGCAGTGCTGGCACATGACCGGCTGGAAGACGCTTCGCGCCTCGTCGGGCTCGTCGGGGTCGCCGGCGAAATAGCGGTCCACGCGGATCCAGTGCATCTCGCGGCCGCGGGAGACCTGGTCCTTGCCGACGACCGGGATGTTGTTCTCGCTCTGGCAGGCCACGACGCACGCGTTGCACCCGACGCAGGCGTTGAGGTCCACGACCATGCCCCATTGGGGCCCCCGGCTGTAGTCGCGATCCGGGTAGATGGACCGCAGGGGAGGGTGCTCGACGGCCTCGTGCGCGAAGTGCGGCTCCTCGCGGTAGCGCTCGAGCGTCGTCTCGAGGACGATGGGCCGTCCCTCCATGAGCCAGTGGTCCTGGGTCGTGGCGAGCTTCTCGCGACGGCCGGTCTTCTCGAGGACGACCCCCCCGGCGAGCCACAGGGAGGACGTGGTGCGCAGCCGGTAGGCGTCGAAGCCGACTCCGGAGCCCACGCGGCCCGCCCTCGTCCGGCCGTAGCCGAGCGAGAGGCCCGCGCTCCAGTCGGCCATGCTCGGGAGCACGAAGACCGGGGCCTCGACCGCCCGATCGCCGATCCTCAGGCGCGCCACGTCGCCCGTCTCCATGCCGAGCGCGCCCGCGGTGGCGTGCGAGAGGAGGACCGCGTTGCCCCAGACGAGCTTCGTGACCGGCTCTGGAAGCTCCTGGAGCCACGCGATGTTGGCGAACCGGCCGTCGTGAACCGAACGCGAGAGCCGGAAGACGGCCTCGAGGTTCCCGGCGCCGGCGTCCGGGGCCGCTGCGTGGAGCCGGACAAGCTCGGCGAGGAGGCCGCCGCGGCAGGCCGGCTGCGCGGGGGAGGTGACGCTGTCCCGAAGCAGACCGTCGTGGAGGACCTGCCGCCAGCGTTCCTCGAATCCCTGCTCGCCGAGGATGCCGCGCCAGGTCTCGCGCACGAGATCGTGGCCCCGCCGGGGCTCGCCGCTGGCCAGCAGGCCGAGGATCTCGGTCGCCGAGCGGCCCCCGTACAGCGGCTCGACGAGCGGCTGCACGACGCTCAGGGTGCCGTCCGCGGCCCTCGCGTCGGACCACGACTCGAGGAAGTGGGCCATCGGCAGGTGCCAGGCGGCGATCGCCGAGGTCTCGTCCACGTAGGGGCTCAGGTGGACGACCGCCTCGGCTCGGCCCATCGCTCCGGCGAAGTCGAGGTCGGCGGGGGCGTCGTAGGCCGGGTTGCCGCCGAGGATGAGCAGGGTCCGGACCTCGCCGGCGCGCAGCGAAGCGGCGAGCCGGGCGAGATCCTCCGTGCGCGAGCTCCACGCGTCGAGCAGCTCGTGGTAGGCGACCGTGACGCCGGCGTTGCCGAGGGCCTCGTTCAGGAGGGCGACGGCGGCGTGGACCTCGGGCGGCTGCTGGAGCCCGGCGGCGAGCAGCGAACGGCCCCGGT
>JBBIHW010000166.1:0-7251 GCA_037446795.1 Acidobacteriota bacterium | reverse complement strand
CGCTTCTCCGGTCTTGGTCGCCATCCTCGCGGCCGGCGCCGCGCCGCAGGCTCCGGAACCACCCCCGGCGCCGGCGCTCGATGCGGCGCGGCTGTCGGCGCTCAAGGCGCGGCCGGTCGGGCCGGCCATCTTCGGAGGCAGGGTCTCGGACATCGCCCTCGACCCCGCGGACCCCGCCACGTTCTACGTGGGCTTCGGCCGGGGCGGCCTCATGAAGACGACCGACAACGGCGGAACGTTCTCCGCCGTCTTCGAGCGCCAGAAGGTCGTCTCGATCGGCGCGGTGGCCGTCGCCCCTTCCGACCCGAGGGTCGTGTGGGTCGGAACGGGCGAGGCGAACGACCGCAACAGCTCCGGCTGGGGCGACGGCGTGTACCGCTCGACCGACGGCGGGGAGACCTGGGAGTACGTCGGCCTCGAGCACAGCCGCGCCATCGCTCGCATCGTGGTTCACCCGAACGACCCGGCCACGGCCTGGGTCGCCGCGGTGGGCGACCTCTGGGGGCCGCGCCCGGGCCGGGGGCTGTTCAAGACGGCCGACGGCGGGAAGAGCTGGTCGCTCGTTCTGGCGGCTCCCGCGCCGTATCGGGACCGGGTCGGCTGTGGCGACGTCGCAGTGGACCCGACCGATCCGAGCGTCCTCTACGCAGCCCTCTACGCGCGCCGCCGCACGCCGTGGTCGTTCGTGTGGGGAGCGGACGCGACGGGAGGCGAGGACGTGGGCGGCATTTTCAAGAGCACGGACGGCGGGGCGACCTGGAGGAAGCTCACGAAGGGGCTGCCGGGCCGCACGGGCAGGATCGGCCTCGCCGTGCACGCCGCGAACCCGAGGATCGTCTACGCCATCGTGCAGTCCGACGAGGGCGGGCAGGATCCCATTGACGCCATCCGGAGCCGCAGCGGCGGCGTGTTCCGCTCCGAGGACGGTGGGGAGAGCTGGACGCGCACGAGCCCTCTCAACCCGCGCCCCTTCTACTTCAGCCAGATCCGGGTGGACCCGGCCGATCCGGATCGCGTCTACGTCCTCGGCTTCGCGCTTCACGTCTCGGACGACGGCGGGCGCACCTGGCGCGAGGACCTGTTCAAGAAGGTCCACCCCGACGCCCATGCCCTCGTCGTTGACCCGACCCGCCCCTCGCGCCTGCTGCTCGGCACCGACGGGGGCGTCTACCAGAGCTTCGACGGGGGGAAGACCTGGGCGCACCTCAACCGCGTCGCCACCGGCGAGTTCTACCGGGTCAGCGTGGACCTGAGCGAGCCGTACCGGATCTGCGGCGGCCTCCAGGACAACATGAGCTGGGTCGGGCCGAGCCGGACCTGGACGAAGGACGGGATCCTGAACCAGCACTGGACGAACCTCGGCGGGGGCGACGGCTTCCAGTGCGTGTTCGACCCCGAGGACCCCGACGTGCTCTACGCCGAATCGCAGGAGGGAGAGATCTTCCGCATGAACCTGCGGACGGGCGAGCGGAAGGTCCAAAGGCCCGAGCCCGCCGAGGGGCGGCCTCGGTTCCGCTTCCACTGGGCCTCGCCGCTCGTCGCGAGCCGCCACAAGCCGGGCGTGATGTATTTGGCCGGGAACGTCGTCTTCCGTCTCACCGAACGCGGAGAGAAGTGGAAGGCGATCAGCCCGGACCTGTCGGCCCGGGACCCCGAGCGCACGACCGCCGCGGGAAGCGGTGCGGAGACCTACGGCGTCGTCTACACCCTCGCCGAGTCTCCCGTTCGGGCGGGACTGCTGTGGGCGGGAACCGACGATGGGAGGCTCTGGATGACCGAGGACGAGGGCGGCACCTGGAAGGATCTCACGCCGTCGCTCCCGAAGGAGGCGCGGGGGGAGTGGATCGCCCGGATCGAGCCGGGCGCTTCCGATCCCCAGGTCGCCTACCTGGCCGTCGCCGCGTACCGGTCGGGAAACGACGCGCCGCTCGTGTGGCGAACCGACGACGGCGGGAGACACTGGAAGAACATCGCCTCGGACCTCCCCGCCCACGGGCCCGTGCACGTCGTGCGCGAGGACCCGGCGCGGCCCGGTCTTCTGTATGCCGGAACGGAGTTCGGGCTGTTCACGAGCCTCGATGCGGGCGGGCACTGGGTGCCGCTCGGGGGGCTGCCGACCGTGGCTGTGCACGACCTCGTCGTCCACCCGCGAGAGGGCGATCTCGTGATCGCGACCCACGGCCGCAGCATCTACGTCCTCGACGACCTCACGCCGCTGCGCGGTCTCACCCCGGAGGTGGCTCGCGAGCCGGTCCACCTGTTCCCGCCGCGTCCTGCCTTCGGCCGCTATCTGCTCCCGGGCTTCGCCGACTGGGAGGGAGCCGCCGTCTACCGCGGGGAAAACCCGCCCGAGGGAGCGATCCTCGACGTCTGGGTGCGCGAGTTCACCGGGGACCCCGTCAAGCTCGCGATCAAGAACCCCGACGGGCAGCCCGTCGCGGAGCTGACGCTTCCCGCGACGCCCGGCATCGTCCGGGCGAGCTGGAACCTTCGGCCGACGAAGGAGACGATGGTTTCCTACGGCGGCCTCGGGGAGCGGCTCGTGCGGCCCGGAGACTACGAAGTCACTCTCACCAGCGGGAAGATCACGCGGAAGCAGAAGCTCCAGGTCAGGATCGCCGAGGGGATCGAGACGCGGTAGCGCCGCGCCGGCCGTCCCCGCCGTCCCCGCCGTCCTGTGACGGGACCCCTCGTGCCCGCCGTGTTCTATGCTGTCCCGGCCAGAGGGTCGAGCCGTGAGCAACGGGCCGGAGCGTTCCCCCTCGCTTCGAGAGGGTCTCGCGTCGGAGCTCTCCCGCGCGATCCGCCTCGAGGGAGTGCGCGTGCACAACCTCAAGGGGATCACGGTCGAGATCCCGCGCAACAGCCTGACCGTGATCACCGGCGTGTCCGGCTCGGGCAAGTCCTCGCTCGCCTTCGACACGCTCTATGCCGAGGGCCGGCGCCGCTACGTCGAGTGCCTGTCCACCTACATGCAGCAGTTCCTCGAGAGGATGCCGCGCCCGGAGCTGTCCTCGGTCACGGCGCTCCCGCCCGCGATCGCCGTGGAGAGGACCCAGCCCGCCGTCCAGGCTCGCTCCACCGTGGGCACGGCCACCGAGATCCACGACTACCTGCGCCTTCTCTACGCCCGCATCGGCCGCACGTTCTGCGTCGGCTGCGGCCGCGAGGTCGCGGTGGAGGAGCCGACCGACGTGGCCGACTCGATCGTCCGCATCGGCGGGAAGGGGATGGTCTCGTTCGAGCTGCCGGCCCCGAAGACGAAGGCGCGCCTCCGGGCGCTGCGCGAGGCGCTCGTTCGGGACGGCTTCGCGCGGCTCGCCATCGGCGGCGAGGCGGTCCCGATCGAGGAGGCCGAGCCCGTCGAAGGGCCCCTCGAGGTCGTCGTGGACCGCCTCGTCTTCGAGCCCGGCCGGCGCGCCCGCATCGCGGAGGCGATCGAGACCGCCTACCGGTTCGGCCACGACCGGGCGATCGTCCGGTGGGCGGCGGGCGAGACGCGCCGCTTCTCCCGCCGCCTCCACTGCGCCCAGTGCGATCGGGAGTACCGGCGGCCCGAGCCGAACCTCTTCTCGCCGAACTCCCCGCTCGGCGCCTGCCCGAGCTGCCAGGGTTTCGGCCGGTCCATCGGCATTGACCTCGACCGCGTCATCCCCGACAGGAGCCGCACGCTCGCCGACCGCCCGATCGACCCATGGAACAAGCCGGCCTATCAGGAGGCGTACGCCGATCTCAGGAAGGCCGGCCGGAAGATCGGCCTCCGCTGGGACGTCCCGTACCGGGACCTCCCGGAGGAGCACCGCGCGCTCGTCGAGGAAGGAGGGCACGGCTTCTACGGGATCCGCGGCTTCTTCGAGTGGCTCGAGGGGCGGACCTACCGGGTCCACGTCCGGGTCTTCCTGGCCCGCTATCGGGCCTACCGCCCGTGCCCCGAGTGCGGCGGAGCGAAGCTCAAGACCGACTCCCGAGCGGTCAAGATCGCGGGATGCGATCTCCCGCAGGTCTGCTCCTGGCCGGTCCAGGACCTGCTGAGGTGGCTCGAGCGGCTCGAGCTGTCGCCCGCCGAGCGGGCCGTCTCGGCGCCCATCCTCCACGAGCTCGCCCGCAGGCTCGGCTTCCTCGTCGAGGTCGGGCTCGGCTACCTGAGCCTGGACCGGCCCTCGCGCACGCTCTCGGGCGGCGAGGCCCAGCGCATCCAGCTCGCGCGTTCCATCGGCTCGGGGCTCGTCGGAGCCCTCTACGTGCTCGACGAGCCTTCGGTGGGGCTGCACCCCGCGGACGTGGACCGGCTCGTGCGCGTTCTGCGGAGCCTGCGGGACCTCGGGAACACCGTGGTCGTCGTCGAGCACGACCCGCGCGTCATCCGCGACGCGGACTGGGTGATTGACCTCGGGCCGGGAGCGGGAGAGGCGGGAGGCCGCCTGATCTACCAGGGGCCGGTTCCGGGCCTCCTCCGGGCGCGCGGCTCCGCGACGGCGGACTTCCTCGCCGGCCGGCTGGCGCTGCCGAGCGCCGGGCGGACACGCTCGCCGGGCCGGTTCGGGTGGATTCGCCTTTCGGGCGCGACCGTGCACAACCTCCGGGACGTCACCTTCCGTGCGCCACGCCGCGCGCTCACGGTCGTCACCGGGGTGTCCGGCTCCGGCAAGTCGAGCCTGGTCCACGACACCCTGTACGGCGCCCTCGCCAGGGCGCTCGGGGGAGCGCGGGTCGAGACCGGCCCGTACCGCGAGCTGTCCGGTGTGGAGGGGCTGGGCGGCGTGGACCTCGTGGACCAGTCGCCCCTCGCCCGCAGCCCCCGGAGCAACCCGGTCACCTACGTCAAGGCGTTCGACGGGATCCGCAAGCGCCTCGCGGGCACGGCCGAGGCGCGCGCGCGGGGGCTTTCGCCTGGCTACTTCTCGTTCAACGTGCGCGGAGGCCGGTGCGAGGCGTGCGAGGGGGCGGGAGCGGTCCTCGTCGAGATGCACTTCCTGCCCGACCTCCTCGTCCCGTGCGAGGCCTGCGGTGGCTCCCGCTACGGAGCCAGCGCGCTCGAGATCCGCGACCGCGGCCGCAACGTCGCCCAGATCCTCGATCTGACGGTCCGGGAGGCTCTCGACTTCTTCCACGACGCCCCCGAGGTCGAGCGCCGCCTGCGCGTGCTGGACGAGATCGGCCTCGGCTACCTCCGTCTCGGCCAGCCTGCGCCGACGCTTTCCGGCGGAGAGGCGCAGCGCCTGAAGCTCGCCGCCCACCTCGGCGCGAGCGGCGGGAAGCCGCGGGTGCTCCTGCTCGACGAGCCGACGCGCGGCCTTCACATGAAGGACGTCGCCGTGCTCGTGTCGCTGCTGCGCCGATTGACGGCGGCCGGGCACACGGTGGTCGTCATCGAGCACCACCTCGAGGTCGTGCGTGCCGCGGACTGGGTCGTCGAGCTGGGGCCCGGGGCGGGGGAGGAGGGAGGCCGCATCGTGGTCGAGGGGACGCCGGAAGAGGTGGCCCGCGCCGGTGGGGAGACGGGCCGCTATCTCGCGGATTCGCTCGGAAGCGCCGCGGCGGGCTTCTGGTAGCCTCGCGGCGCGCGATTCCCGTGGAGGAGCGTTCGATGACGGCTCGCGAGCTGTGGGATCGCTACCGTGCCTGGCTCTTCGACGATCCCGAACTCGGGTTCCGCCTCGACGTGAGCCGGATGGGCCTTCCCGATGACTACGACCGCGCGATGGCGGAGCCCATGCGGCGCGCCTTCGACGCGATGGACGCGCTCGAGCGCGGCGCCATCGCCAACCCCGACGAGGGCCGCATGGTCGGCCACTACTGGCTGCGCGCTCCCGAGCTCGCGCCGTCGCCCGAGATCCGCCGGGCGATCGAGGCGACGCGCGATCGCGTCCTGCGGTTCGCCTCGGCCGTCCACGACGGCCGCGTCCGGCCGGAGCGCGCTGCGAGGTTCGAGCGGCTGCTCGTCATCGGGATCGGGGGCTCCGCTCTCGGGCCGCAGCTCGCCGCGGAGGCTCTCGGGGGCCGGGGCGATCGAATGGAGCCGGCGTTCCTCGACAACACCGACCCGGACGGCTTCGACCGCGTCCTGGGGCGCCTCGGCGACCAGCTCGACCGCACGCTCACGATCGTGATCTCGAAGTCGGGGGGCACTCCCGAGACGAGGAACGCCGCGATCGAGACCGAGGCGGCCTACCGCGAACGCGGCCTCGGCTTCCCGCACCACGCCGTCGCGGTCACGGAAGAGGGGAGCCCGCTCGACCGGCAGGCCCGGGAGCGGGGCTTCCTCGAACGGTTCCCCATGTGGGACTGGGTCGGCGGGCGGACGAGCGAGACCTCGGCGGTCGGGCTGCTGCCTGCGGCACTCCAGGGGCTCGACGCGCGGGGGCTGCTGGCCGGAGCGGCCGCGATGGACCGGTTGACCCGCCGCCGCGAGGCGCGCCGCAACCCCGCCGCGCTGCTCGCCCTCTCGTGGTTCCACGCGGGGCAGGGGCGGGGCACGAAGGACATGGTCGTCCTCCCGTACAAGGACCGCCTCGCGCTCTTCGGCCGCTACCTGCAGCAGCTCGTCATGGAGTCGCTCGGCAAGGAGAAGGACCTCGAGGGACGGGTCGTCCACCAGGGGATCGCGGTCTACGGCAACAAGGGCTCCACCGACCAGCACGCCTACGTGCAGCAACTCCGGGAGGGCGTGCCCAACTTCTTCGTGACGTTCGTCGAGGTGCTCGAGGACCGCGACCGCCCCGGGCTCGAGATCGAGCCGGGAATCACCTCGGGCGACTACCTCGCGGGGTTCCTGCTCGGCACGCGCCGCGCCCTCGCGGACGGCGGCCGCCCCTCGATCACGATCACGATCCCCGCCGTGGACGCGCGCTCGCTCGGAGCCCTCGTTGCGCTCTACGAGAGGGCGGTCGGACTGTACGCCTCGCTGATCGGCGTGAACGCGTACCACCAGCCAGGGGTCGAGGCCGGCAAGAAGGCCGCCGCGGCCGTGCTCGACTTGCAGAAGAGGCTCCTCGAGGCGTTGCGGCGCAGGGGCGCCCGTGGCGGGACGTGCGAGGAGCTCGCTCGCGAGGCGGGCTCGCCGGAGGAGGTCGAGACCGCCTTCAAGGTGCTCGAGCACCTCGCCGCGAACCCGGGCCGCGGTGTCGCGCGCGAGCCGGGACCGTCGCCCTTCGAGGCGGTCTACCGGTGGGAGGCGGCCGGCTAGCTCAGCAGCCAGGGGCACCTCGAGCGATCCTCCGCTCGTTGCGGTACCAGGCGGCGAGGTCGGGC
>JBBIHW010000165.1:0-7252 GCA_037446795.1 Acidobacteriota bacterium | reverse complement strand
TCCTGACCCGCCTGGTCCACAACGCCCTGAGGCAGGTGGTGGAGGTGAGGCGCGCCGCGGCCACCGCGGACAGCACCGGACCCGACGGCGACCCTCCCACCGGGCGCGGCGAGACGGGGCTCGGCGCCCCGGCCTTCAAGGTGCGATTCGAGTACGACGCCAACGACCATGTCCAGGCCATCGAGGTCGAGGACCGGGACGGCGATCGCGGCGCCGGCCCCTACGTGCGCACGCAGCTACTGCGCGACATCCTGGACGACGTCGTTCGGATCGAGCACGAGGCCGACGCGACGACGAGCCTGGTCCACCACCTCCGTTACGACGCGAACCAGAACCCGATCCGTCACGTGTGGCCGGAAGGGAACTTCGACGAACAGGCTTTCGACGAGCGCGACCTGAGGCTGAGCATCACCCGCGGGGCCGGAGGAACGCGGGGCGGGACCGCCTCGACGCGGCGCATGGACTACGACGCGAACGGGAACCTCGTCCGGGTCACCGACGCTCGTGGGAACCCGACGGACTACGCCTACGACGGCTTCGATCGCCTCGTACGCCGAACCGACCAGGTGGGCAACGTCCAGGACCTCTACCACGATCCGGCATCGAGGCTGATCCGCGAGGTGTTCCTCGGTCCGATCGGCGGTCCCACGCCCGCGGACCGCTCGGGCGCCGGCAACGTCATCCTCGCCGACCACGAGTACCTGTACGACGAGCTCGGCCGCCTCTTCCAGAAAAACAGAAGGCTCTTCATGCCGGAGGGCGCCTCGCCGGGACGGCTCCCGAGCTTGACGGAGGGACCCCTGATCCCCGGAGACGGCGCCGTGAACACCCTTTACGAGTACGACCGGCTGTCGCGGCGAACGTTCGTCCACCCGGACACGGCCGCCCGCGAGCGTTTCGACTTCGACGGCGCCGGGAGGCTCCTGAAGCGCACGCTGCCCGAGGGCAGCACGGTCGAGTTCGCCTACGACGCCAACGGGAACCTGGCCGAGACCGCGGAGACCGAACTGCCTTCCGCGGCCGGCCCGCCCTCGGAGACCTTCCTGACCACTCGCTTCTACGACGCCCTCGACCGGCAGGTCATGCTTGTGGACAACATCGGCCAGACGACCCGTTGGGTCTACGACAGCCTGGACGGAGTCCTGCGGGTCACCGACGCGAACGGGCCACCCGGCGGCACCGTGAACCGGCGGTCGCCCGGACGGACCGGCATGACGGTGGACGTCAACGCCCACGGCAACGTCTCGATCGCCACCCGCGACGGGGCGGGACGCCTGCTTCGTCTCGAGCGAGTCCTGACCGCCAGCGGCAAGGGGGACGGCACGACCTCGCCTGCCCCCGACACGTCGAATCCCTACAACCCGGACGGCCGCATCCGGATCGCGCACGAGTGGGATGGGAATTCGCTGCTCGTCGCCCGGACGGACGATCGCGGCAACACGACGAGATTTGCCTACGACAACCTCGACCGCCCGACGGCGAGGACCGCCGCCGACGGCTCGCAGACGCTCTACGCCTACGACGAGGAGGGAAACGCGGTCCGCGAGACCCACCGCGACGGCACCATCGTGGACAGCACGTACGACGCCGCGGCGCGGGCCGTCCGGCGCGAGGCCACGCGGGCGGCCGGAGTCGCGGGGACGACCGTGCAGACCTTCGAGTACGACGGCCTCGGCCGGCTCACCCGGGCGACCGACGACAACGATCCGGTCGTCCCCGACGACGACGCCACCGTGGAGTGGATCTACGATTCTCTGGGAAGGGTCGTCGAGGAGAAGCAGGAGCTGTCCGACGGAACCGGCGCGAAGCTCGTGGACCAGGCGTGGAGGGCGGACCGGCTGCTCACCGGCATCACCCACCCCTCGGGCCGCGCGATCCAGTACGCCTACGACGCCGCGGGACGGCTCTCGAGCGCGAGCGATCCTCCGAGCGGGCAGGCGGTCTCGTTCGATTACTTCGGGATGCGCCGCCTCCACACGCTCCGGCGCGGAAACGAGGTCCGCACGACCTGGCTCGACGACGCCGGTACGGCCGACATCGGCTACGACGGAGCGCGCAGGACCGTGCTGCTACGGCACCTCGACCCGTCGAACTTCGCTCTGGCGGCCTTCGAGTACACGTACGATCGGGCGGGCAACCTGAGGTCGGAGCGGCGTCTTCACGACGGCTCGGGTGGTGTGTTCCGGGGCGAGCTGTACACCCTCGATTCGGCCAACCGGCTCACCGCCTTCCAGGAAGGCGTGCTCGACGGCGCGCTCGGGATCCAGGACCCGCCGGGCCTGCTCGACGCCCAGTCCTGGTCCTACGACGGCGCGGGCAACTGGCGCGAGATGGTTCGGAACGCCACCACATACCTCGCGACCGTCAACGCCTTGAACGAGTATGGAGAGAAGCCGGACGACGGCGTCCCCGACGACTTTTTCGATCGGGCATCGACGCCCCTTCCCGACGGCCTCAACCTGGCCCACGACATGGCGGGCCGCCAGACCGACACCGGACCCTACTCTGTCCAGTACGACTTCGCGGGACGCCCGGTCCGGGTCATCCGGGATTCGGACGGGCTTCCTGTGGCCACCTACGCCTACGACGCCCTGGGCCGTCGGGTCCGCCGCGAGGTCCAGAACAGCGGAATGCTGGACGAGGTCCGCCGCTACTTCCACGCCGCGACCGGGACCGTGGAGGAGCGGGACGTGTCGGACAACGTCCTGCGCGAGACCGTCTACGACCCGCGGAGCCTCAGGCCTTTGTGGCACGTCCGGTTCGGAGGCGGCGGCTCGGACTACTACCTCCAGGACGCTCTCGGCAGCACGGCGGCCCTGGCCCTCGGCCTCGCGCCGCAAGTGGTGGAGCGCGTCACCTACGACCCGTACGGGAAGCCGACCTTCGAAGATCCAGCCAACAACCCGACCTTCGATCCCTCCGGCAACTTCAGCCCGAGCAGCCGCGAGGACGCACAGGAGCTCTACGTCGGCTACGCGTACGATCCCGAGCTGGGCGCGCGCACGAACGATCCGAGCACGGACCTCGGCGGCGCCTACGCCATGGAAGCGGCGAGATGGTACTCGACCACCGAGGGACGTGCCTGCCAGCCCGTGGATGCCGGGCCTGTCGTGGACTACGTCAAGAACATGATCACGGCGGCCTCGTCCGACGACTTCTCGAACAACCCGCGCCGGCCCGTCGGCCAGACCGTCGCGGAGGACTGCTGCATCTGTCCGGACGGCACGCCGTGCCTGACGATCGAGGAGTACCAGGACATCGCCCGCGAGAACCCACGCCTCGCGCGCTGCTACTTCCAGGTCGTCGAGGGCGGGGACAGCGGGGCTGACTTCCGCTGTCCCGATCCCCACGGCCGCAGGCAGCGGGGCTGGTGCCCGAAACCCGCCCGCGAGTGCCGCGCGATCGTGGACCGGGAGAGGTCCGGCGGCGCCTCGGCCGGCGGCGGCTCGACCGCTGGCGGCGGAAGCGGCTTCCGCGGCCCCGGTGGCTACACTCCCCAGGAGATCGAGGGCTGGACTTCGGCCGAGCGCTGGTGGCTCGTCCTGCTGCATCCCGACCCCGAGGTCCGCTCCTTCTGGCGCGCCGCGGGGATCATCACGGACGAGGATCGCGACTGGTGGCAGGCCGAGAACGAGTTCTATCTGAGCATCTTCGGCTTCCTGGAGAACCTCTTCGTTGCGGCGCTCACCGGGGGAGCGAGCGCCGGCCTCGGAGCGGGGGGAGGGGGCGGCGGCGCCGGTGCTGCGCTGGGTGCCTCCCTGCGCAACGCCATCTGGCAGTGGCTGCGCAGCAACGTCCCCGCGCATCTCCGGCCCGCCTACTATCAGGCGATCCGCCAGGCGCTCCAACACGGGACGAGGACCTACGGGACGAACGCCGCCGGAACGTACGT
This sequence comes from Acidobacteriota bacterium, assembly GCA_037446795.1. Lineage (GTDB taxonomy): Bacteria > Acidobacteriota > Polarisedimenticolia > Polarisedimenticolales > JBBIHW01 > JBBIHW01. The sequence continues at coordinate 3,360 of JBBIHW010000165.1, read as the reverse complement.
GCAGATCACGCACGGCTCGACCCAGATCATCATCCAGGGGGGACGCGTCTTGGGCGCGACCATCCCGGCGTTTTGAAACGGGAGAACCCGGGCCCCGCGCAAGCCGAGGCCATGCGGCGCCCGCGCGCGGAGCGTCGCCTCAGCGGCCGAGCTTGCGCAGCTTCGCGTACAAGGTCTTCCGGTCAATGCCGAGGATGCGCGCGGCCCGCGCCTTGCTGCCGCCCGCTTCCTCGAGCGCGCGGCGCACCGCCTCGGCCTCCGCCTGCCGGAGCGTTCCGCCCGGCCTCCTCCGCCGCGAGGAGTCCCGGATCTCGGGCGGCAGGTGGAGCTCCTCGACCGCGTCCACGCCCAGCACGAGCAGCTGCCGCAGGACGTTCTCGAGCTCGCGCACGTTGCCCGGCCAGTCGTACCCCATGAGCCGTTCGAGTACCCCGGGAGCGAGCCGGGGCGCCGGCCGTCCGCTGGCGAGCCTCGGCAGGAGCCGCTCGACGAGCAGCGGGATGTCCTCGACGCGGTCCCGCAGGGGGGGCAGCCTCAGGGTGAGCACGCCGAGCCGGAAGTAGAGGTCGTGGCGGAACTCGCCATGCCGGACCATTTCCTGCAGGTCGCGGTGGGTCGCCGCGACGACGCGGACGTCCACCTGGATGGTCTCGCGCCCCCCGAGCCGCCGCATCTCTCCCCTATCGAGGACGCGCAGCAGATCCGCCTGCATGCGCGGGCTCATGTCGCCGACCTCGTCGAGGAACAGCGTGCCGCGGTGGGCGAGCTCGAAGAGGCCCGGCACCGAGCGGTCGGCGCCCGTGAAGGCTCCGCGCGCGTGTCCGAACAGCTCGCTCTCGAGGAGGCTCTCCGGCACCGCAGCGCAGTTGACGGCCACGAACTCCCCTCCGCGCCTCGGGCCCTTCTCGTGGATCATCCGGGCCGCCACGTCCTTGCCCGTTCCCGTCTCCCCGAGGATCAGCACCGGCATCTCGGTCGGAACGATCCGGTCGAGCGCTCGGTAGACGGCCTGCATCGCGTCGGAAACTCCCACGAGCTGGTCGTAGTGGGTCCGGCGCACCTGCTCGAGCTGGTGGCGCCGGATGGTCGCCTCCGCGGTCTCGAGAGCCCGGGCGACGCTGCGGTGCGCGCGCGCGTTCTCGATGGCGGCGGCCGCCTGCCCCGCGAACAGCTCCAGCAGCCGCGCGAGCGCCCGCTGCGAGAAGGGCTCCCCCCGGGACCTCCGATCGAGGTAGAGAGCGCCGATCGGGGCGTGGCCGCCCGAGATCGGCACGCAAGCGACCGAGCCGATCCCGAGATCGCGGAGGCTGCGGCTTGCCGGCTGGCCGCCCTCGATCTCGCGCACGCCCAGGAACAGCGGGCGGCCCGCGGCGAGGACCGCGCGGATGAGCGTGCGGCTCACCTCGAACGCCGGCTGCTCGACCTCCGAGCGGTCGAGGTTCACGGCCGCGACGAACTCGAAATCCGCCCCGGTGCTCAGGACGACGAATCCCCGCTCCGCTCCGGCCAGCTCGACCGCCTGGTGCAGGACGAGCCGGAGCACCCGGTCGGGATCCGTCTCTCTCGCCAGGCTCCGGCCGAACTCGACGAGCCGGACCAGAGCGGCCGGAGCGAGGTCCTCCTCGGCCGGTTCGGTGCGGGCCGATTCCTCCTGGAGCGCGCTCACCTCCGCGGAGAGAACCGAGGCGAGGGGCGAGACCCCCTCGCCGTGCGCATGCGCGGCCCGCCTGAGCTCCGCCAGCGCGTCGCGGAGGATCTCCGCCGCCTCGCGGAGCCGTCCTTCTCGGCGCGCCACCCGGGCGAGCTCGACCCGGGCGAGCCAGGAATGCTCGTCCGAGCCCCCGGCGAGCGGCGAGAGGACCTGTCGCGCCAGCGCGAGGTCCTCGCTGCGACCGCGGGCCGCCAGCAAACGCGCGCGAGCGAGGTCGAGCGCGGCGGCCTCCGGCCCGGCCCCGGGTGAGGCGGCCTCGAGCACACGCAGCGCCTCGTCGTGCCGGCCCAGCAAGGCCAGGGCGTAGGCCTCCTCGACGATCCGGCTCGCCACGCCCCCTACTTACTCCGGGTCGCTCGGCATTGTCCAGCGGGCCGGCAGACCTGCCCGCGGTGCCGAAAGAGGGCGCGACGGGGTACATTCTGGAGCCGGAGGAGGCGGATAGGTCGGCGTTGCTCTCCCGGGAAGACAGGATCCTCAGCGAGCTGCTCGCGGCACGCCAGCTCGTCCCGCGCGAGGCTCTCGAGCTCTGCGCCTCGGAACGAGAGCGGGCTCCGGGAACGAGCCTCGCCGACCTCCTCATGGCGCGGGGGCACATCTCGCCGGCCGACTGCGAGAGGCTCGTGGGCGAGGCGAGGGCCATCGAGGCCGTCCTGGCCCTCGAGGCCCCTGCGGAAGGACGGATCGGCGAGTTCCGCCTCGTCCGCGAGATCGGGCGCGGCGCCATGGGCATCGTCTACGAGGCGGTCCAGGAGCCTCTCGGGCGGCGAGTCGCCCTCAAGCTCCTGCCCGCCGCGGCGGCGCTCGACGATCGGCTCGCGGCGCGCTTCCTCAGGGAGTCCCGCGCGGCGTCCCGCCTCCGGCACCCCGGCATCGTTCCCATCTTCACGAGCGGCCGCGAAGGAGGTGCGCTCTACTTCGCGATGGAGCTCGTCGAGGGTCCGTCCCTGGAGGCGCTGCTCGGGGCCGGCCCGCTCGATGCGCAGCGCGCGGCCGGGATCGTCGCCCAGGTCGCGAGAGCCCTCGCGCACGCGCACGCGGCGGGCCTCGTGCACCGGGACATCAAGCCCGGCAACATCCTGATCGGTCGGGACGGGCGGGCGCTCCTGACCGACTTCGGCCTGGTCCACGAGACCTCGGCCGAGCGGCTGACGGCGACCGCCGCCGTGCTCGGCACGCCCGCCTACATGTCGCCCGAGCAGGCCCGAGGCGAGCCCGCGGACCCGCGAGCGGACCTCTACAGCGTCGGGGCCGTCCTCTACGCCGCCCTGGCCGGGGGGCCTCCCTACCGCGGCGAGATCCCCTCGGCCGTCCTCGCGCACATGCTCCGAGAGGAACCGGCGCCCCTCGAGCAGGTGGCACCCGCGGTGCCGGCAGCCCTCGCAGCCATCTGCCGGGCAGCCATGGCTCGGGAGCCCGCCGACCGCTACCAGGACGCCGAGACCCTCGCCAGCGATCTCGAGCGCTACCTCGCCGGCCGCCCGGTGCAGGCGCCCTCTGCGCGAGCCTCGGGCCGGCGGGCGGCGAGGTCCTGGCGAGCCTCGCGGCTCGCACTCGGTGGCGCCCTCGCCGCGATCGCGGCCGCCGTGGCGCTGGGGTGGCTCCTTCGCGGGCCGGAGGCCGCTCCCTGGAGAATCGAACGTCGCATC
>JBBIHW010000164.1:5861-7258 GCA_037446795.1 Acidobacteriota bacterium | reverse complement strand
AGCGCGCGTCCTTCCCGCGCCAGGGCCTCCCTCCCCCCCGGCGTGGTCGCGACCTTCGCGATGGCGTACGGTGCGCCACCCTCGCGGAGGAGCAGGGCGACCCACCGTCCCGGGTGATTGGCCCGCATGACTGCGTACGTAGCGCGTGGCGGAAGGAGACTGGCCAGCGGCTCCCGTGCCTCACGCGGTGGAGCGGACCCCCGCGGCAGCAGACGCGATCCGCCCGCGGATGCCCCGACGCGCGCGAGCTCCCAGCCGAGCCTCCCCTTCAGCGTGACCGGCTGGTAGATTGCCACCCCGCTCGCGGCGGCACGCCGCGGAGCACGCGGGAGCCAGAACCGCGGTGCGCGGCGCGTGGGCAGCCCAGCCCAGCCCCTCCCGATCCGACCAGCTGCCACCTGGTCTAGGTACCCCGAGATCGCCGCCTTGGCGCCCGCGACGACGCGATCAAGCGGTTGGCACGCATCAACGATCACCTTCTGCGTCCCTGGGATCTCCAACGTGCGCCACATGTTCCGCTGTCGATCCAGCTCCTCGGAGGGGAGTTCCTGCTTGCGCTGTAGCAAGACCCCAGCGGGTGCATCGAGGATCAGGAGCAAGTCGGGACGCGGGACGAGCCGTCCGATACGCCGGATCAACGCAGGTGGCAGCCCGAGTCGATACCGTCGCGGATCCACCACCATGTCCCAGTACCCACGTTCCAGGATCACCACGCGCCCTGCCTTGCGATGCCTCCGCATCCGCGTTTCCCCCAACCAGTAGTCGAGGACGAAGTACGCGAGGCGCAGCAGCGAGACGAGCGGCGCCCGTGGCGGGAGCGCGTGCGGGTTGGTGATCGGCCCATCATCCGCGCGGCCCGCCAGGGCGCGTGGGTGGGGTAGGACCCCGGGACGCCAATGGAAGCGCACCGCTGGGCGCAGATCCTCCGCGAGCGCCCCCGCGACCGCGGACTTGCCGGCACCATCCGGTCCTCCGATCAAGACGGCGGGGGCACGCTGACTCATGGCCTGTAGACCCGGTGGTCCTCCGCAGCCTCCTCGAGGAACGAACCGAGGTCACCCGAGATCTGCCGACCGTTCTGTGCAGCGTTGGTGAGGACGCACACGCGGCCACGTGCGCAGCGCACGCGGGCGCGCCGCAGCGCATGAGAGGGATTGCTCGCTGCTCGAGCCAAGGCGTACGCCTCCAACGCCAGAGCCGCCGGGTGGTCCCAGCCCCCGGCGACCACCGCTGCAGCGAGCCTGCGGACAAGGATTCCCGCCGTTCGGGGCAAGAGCTGACACAGGCCCTCCACCCCCCCGGGATCATCCGCAAGCCTGGTCCTGAGCCGCTTCGTTTCGATCGCGGCGTCGTTCGGAGTCCCCCCAGGTCTGATCCCGTTCAGGAGCAGGAGGGCG
>JBBIHW010000164.1:0-5851 GCA_037446795.1 Acidobacteriota bacterium | reverse complement strand
CTGCCCGGCCGCAGTCGCCGGAACCCCCGAGGGTCCATGATCGCGAGCGACGCCAGCGCGGCCCCCGAGATGAAGGGTGCCCCTCGGAAAGGCTGCTCGAGCATGACGTCGAGCTCAAGGAGTCGGGGCTGGGGCGGCGCCGTGTCGGGAGCGAAAATCAGCTGTACACCAGGAACGTGCCGGCAGCTGTACACACGTTCGATGTCCCGGTCGCCAGCCCAGGCCACGAAGATGTCTTCGATCCCATCGAGTTCGGAAGCTGACGCCGCGGAGTCGATGTCGCCCTTGCCGGCGAGGGCGTCATCCGCGTTCTTCCACACCAACCATCCCGGACAGGCCTCCGTCAGACGACGGAGGAGCGGGAGCCACAAGGCTTCCGCGTCGTTCATCGGACCGAGACCCCTCCAGCGAGAACGCCTTCCAGCTGCAGCAGGAAGCTCTTGGTACACGCGTCCCAGCTGAGCTCCCTGGCGCAGAAGGCGCGACCTGCTGCCGCTACTCGGGCGGCCTCAGGTGACACAGCCCGCTGGATCTCCGTGGCGAGCGCGTCGGCGCGGAACCCCGCGACGAACGCCGCCCCAGAAGCCCGAAGGGCTCCGGCGATGTGCATCGTCTCCGTGACGTCGCATGGGACCCCCCGCGCGAGCGCCTCGGTCACCGCCACTGAGTGCGAATCCCAGCGAGACGGATACACGAAGGCCGCCGCTCGAGCCAGCACGTCCTCCTTCTCATCTCCGTACACCGGCCCGCGCACCTCAACGTGGGTCTCGAGGCCTAGCTCAGCGATGAGTTGCGCGATCCGGGCGCGACCGCCCCGGTGGTCCGGGCCGTGCATGCGGAGCAGAGGGCGTTGCGCCTCAGGGATGAGGGCGAACGCATCCAACAGGACGTCCAGACCCTTAGGAGCCACGTCGTACCGACCGAGCCAAAGCACGTAGCCGCCGCTTCCTCCGTCCCACGTCGGCGCGGAGGGGACCGTGGCGCCATGCGGCACGGTGATGAAGCGGCCCCGATAGCCGAGGGCCCGGATCGCCTGCTGCTCAGACTCGAAGAACACATGGATCGCGCTGGCTCGCGAGAGCAGCCCCTGCTCGAACGCCGCCCACCATGCGCGCTTCACAGGCGCCCGCCGCCGCAGGACGTTGAGGTCGTACGCACCGTGCGGCACCACGACGTAGGGTACGCCTGCGCCCACAGCCGCCTTCCCGGCCACCACGTTGTGCCAGACCCAGCCGGAGTGGAGCAACAGCACGTCGGCCCCCCGAAGCGCCTCCCTGCTGCCCACAGGCCGCGACCACCGTCCCCCGCCCCGGTGGGGGATGGCGGCCCAGGTACCCGCCAGATCCGCGGGGGGGTCCGCCGCCGGCCGACACAGGACGAGCACGTCCGCACCCGCCGCCCGCAGTGCTCGCACCCAGCCCCGGACCGCAAGCGTCGGGCCCCCGTCCCCAACCAGGTAGCGCGGGTAGTAGACGAGGATCCGCATCACGATGGCCCGTGGCCCCACACGCCGACCGCCGCGGTCTCTGCCCACTCGACCGTCCGCGCAAGGCCATCCCCCACCGCGGTCATCGCGCGCCAGCCCAGCTGCGCCGATGCCCCCGTGAGGGACGGCCTCCGCTTGCCCGGGTCGTCGACCGGCCGATTGACGTACCTCACCTCGTAGGGGCGGCCGGTGACCCGACCGACCATGGCGGCCAGGTCCGACACCGTCATCTCCTCGTCGTTGCCGAGGTTCACGGGCTCGTTCGGGCCGCGGTGGATGAGCAGCCACAGGCCCTCGACCAGGTCGTCGATGTAGCAGAAGCTCCGGGTCTGCGTGCCGTCCCCGTGGATCGTGAGGGGCTCCCCGGCCAGGGCCTGGCGGATGAAGGTCGGGATGACCCGGCCGTCGTCCAGGCGCATCCTCGGGCCGTAGGTGTTGAAGATCCGGGCGATGCGGATCTCCAGCCCGTGGACCCGGTGGTAGGCCATCGTCAGGGCCTCGGCGAAGCGCTTGCCCTCGTCGTAGGGGCTCCGCGGCCCGATCGGGTTCACGTTCCCCCAGTAGGTCTCGGGCTGCGGGTGGACCTGCGGGTCGCCGTAGACCTCGGAGGTCGAGGCGAGCAAGAAGCCCGCGCCTCGCTCCCGCGCGAGCTCCAGCATCCGCCGGGTCCCCTCGGAGTTCACCCGGAGCGTCTCCAGCGGGTACCGCAGGTAGTCCACGGGCGAGGCGGGCGAGGCGAGGTGCAGGACCCAGTCCAGCTCGCCCCCGACCTCGAACGGCTCGCAGACGTCCTGCTCGAGGAAGGTGAACCGCTCGTGGTCCAGCAGGTGCTCCATGTTCTCCTTCCTGCCGGTGAGCAGGTTGTCCACGCAGACGACCTCCCAGCCGTCGGCGATCAGCCGGTCGCACAGGTGCGAGCCGATGAAGCCCGCCCCTCCGGTGACGAGCGCCCGGGTCACGACTGTCCACCTCCGTCGAGCGAGGGGCGGCCCATCGGGACGTAGGTGAAGCCCAGGCTCGCGGCGCGCTCCCCGTCCAGGGCGTTGCGGCCGTCCACCAGGATCGGGCACCGCATCGCCGCGCGCACGCGCTCGAGGTCCAGCTCCCGGACCTCGTCCCAGGCGGTGCACACCACGGCGCAGTGGGCCTCCTCGACCGCGTCGTAGGGGTCCTCGGTCACGCGCATGCCCGGGACCTCGGCCTTGGCGTTCCCCCCCGCCTTCGGGTCGTAGCCCACCACCACCGCGCCCCCGGCGAGCAGGCGCTCGGCCAGGGCGAGGGCCGGGGAGAACCGCACGTCGTCGGTGCCCGGCTTGAAGGCGAGCCCGAGGAGCGCGATCCGCTTGTCCTCCAGGTTCCACAGCGCCTCGCGCACCTTCCCGAAGGCGGCCTCGACGGCCTCGTCGTTGATCCGGGCCACCTCCTCGAGCAGCGGGAACGGGTAGCCCACGCCCTCGGCGAGACGCGCGAAGGCCGCGAGGTCCTTGGGGAAGCAGTAGCCGCCCCAGCCGAGCCCCGCCTCCAGGAACGCCGGACCGATCCGGGGGTCCGTGCCCATGACCTCGGCCACCGCCCGCACGTCGGCGCCGGTGCGCTCGCAGATCCGGGCCAGGGCGTTCACGAACGAGACCTTCGTCGCGAGGAACGCGTTGCAGGCGTGCTTGGCGAGCTCGGCCGTGGCGACGTCGGTCTCGATGAGGGGGTGACCGGCCTCGACGATCGGCGCGTAGAGCGCGCGCAGCGCCCGGCGAGCCGTCTCCGAGCAGGTCCCGATGAGGATGCGATCGGGCGAGAGCGTGTCGGCCACCGCCTGCCCCTCGCGCAGGAACTCCGGGCTGGAGGCCACCTCGAAGGGGACGTCGGGGCGCTCGCGCCGCAGGGTCTGGCGGACGCGCTCGGACGTGCCCACCGGGACGGTGGACTTCTCCACGACGACGAGCGGCCCGGTGGCCGCCCGGGCGATCGCCCGGGCCACGCGCTCGACCGCCACGAGGTTCGCCTCGCCGTCCGAGCGGGGTGGCGTCCCGACGCAGATGAAGACGATCTCGCGGTCCCGCACCACGTCGGCCGTCTCCCGCTCGAAGGACAGGCGCCCGGTCCCGAGCTCGGCCGCGACCAGCTCCTCCAGCCCCGGCTCGTAGAACAGCACCCGCCCCCGCGCGAGTTGGTCCACCTTCTCCAGGTCGACGTCCGTCGCGGCGACCTCGTGCCCGAGGTGCGCCAGGGCCGCGGCCGTCACGAGCCCGACGTGCCCGCACCCGACGACCCCGACCCTCATACCGCGACCTCCGCCCGTGAGGCCACGTACCACTCGACCGTGCGCCGCAGACCCTCCTCCAGGTCCACCTGAGGGCGCCACCCGAGGAGCGCCCGGGCCCGGCTCCCGTCCACCGCCCGACGCGGCTGACCGTCCGGGTAGCTCGCGTCCCACACGAACCGCCCCTGGAACCCGGTGATCGCCCGGATCAGCTCCGCGAGGTCGCGGATCGTGATCTCGCGCGCGGCGCCCAGGTTGATCGGCTCAGCCTCGTCGTAGCGCTACAGCGCGAGCACGATGCCCTCCGCGGCGTCGTCCACGTACAGGAACTCGCGGCTCGGCGATCCGGTCCCCCACAGGGTGACGGTGTCGGCGCCCCCCTCCTTCGCCTCGACGCACTTGCGGATCAGCGCGGGGATCACGTGCCCGGTCTCGAGGTCGAAGTTGTCACCCGGCCCGTAGAGGTTCGTGGGGATGACGGTCACGGCGTCGAACCCGTACTCCGTCCGGTACGCCTGCGCCTGGACCAGCAGCATCTTCTTCGCGAGCCCGTAGGGAGCGTTCGTCTCCTCGGGGTACCCGCTCCAGAGATCCTCCTCGCGGAACGGCACCGGGGTGAACTTCGGGTAGGAGCACACCGTCCCGACGATCACGACCTTGCCCACGCCGGCGCGGCGCGCCTCCTCCAGCAGGTGGATCCCCATCACAGCGTTCTCGTAGAAGAAGCGGCCCGGGTGCCGGCGGTTGGCCCCGATCCCCCCGACGACCGCCGCTGCGTGGATCACGGCCTCGGGGCGGAGGTCCTCGACCGCCGCCCGGACGCGCGCGGGGTCGGTGAGGTCGTAGTCGGCGGAGCGCACGACGAGCGGCTCGGCCCCCCGGGCCTCGAGGGCCCCCACGATCCGTCGGCCGAGGAACCCGCCTCCTCCGGTCACCATGACGCGCGCTCCGGACAGCTCCATCACGCCGCCCTCGCCCAGGATGGCCGGTGCCCGAGCACCGGCACCCGCAGGTGCTCCGCGGGCTCGAGCCCGAGCCGCTCGAGGTCCGCCTCGAGCATGAGCTGCACGAGCTCCCGGAACCGCACCTTGGGCTCCCATCCGAGGATCCGTTCGGCCCGCGTGGTATCCCCCACGAGCTTCCCGACGTCCTTGGGGCGCAGGTAGCGCGGGTCGACCTCGACGTGATCCGGCCAGTCGAGGCCGACGAGCGCGAAGGCGTGCTCGCAGAGCTCGCGCACGCTGTGGGACTCGCCCGTCGCGAGCACGAGGTCGCAGGGCTGCTCGAGCTGCATCATGCGCCACATGGCCTCGACGTACTCGGGCGCGTAGCCCCAATCCCGCTCCGCGTCGAGGTTCCCCAGGTAGACGCGCTGTTCCTTGCCGGCCACGATGTGGGCCACCGCCCGCGTCACCTTCCGGGTGACGAACGTCGCGCTCCGGCGCGGTGACTCGTGGTTGAACAGGATCCCCCGGACCACGAAGAGCCCGTACGCGTCCCGGTACAGGCCCGCGAGCTGGTGCGCGAAGACCTTCGAGGCCGCGTACGGCGAGGCCGGGTCGAACGGCGTGTCCTCCCGCTGCGGATGCGGGGCGTTGCCGAACATCTCGGAGGAGGAGGCCTGGTAGATCCGCGGGCGGACCTTCGCCTCCCGCACGCTCTCGAGCAGCCGGAGGGTCCCGAGGGCCGTGACGTTCGCCGTGTACTCGGGCATGTCGAACGACACGCCGACGTGGGACTGCGCCCCGAGGTTGTAGATCTCGTCGGGCCGGACGTCCGCGAGCAGACGCGCCAGCATCGAGCCGTCCGTGAGGTCCCCGTAGTGCAGGATCAGGCGGCGGTCGGGGTCGTGCGGGTCCTGGTACACGTGGTCGATGCGCCCCGTGTTGAACGAGGAGGCGCGGCGGATCAGCCCGTGGACCTCGTAGCCGTGGGCGAGGAGGAGCTCGGCCAGGTAGGACCCGTCCTGCCCCGTGATGCCCGTGACGAAGGCGACCGGGCTCACCTCGTCCTCCCTGCTCGCTCGCGCAGCACCTGCGCGCCGAAGAGCGCGAGGAACCGCGGGTTGTGGATCAGGTAGCGGCGCCAGAGCCGGCGCGGCTCGGTCG
>JBBIHW010000163.1:0-7289 GCA_037446795.1 Acidobacteriota bacterium | reverse complement strand
CGCGGGCGAGGCCGCCTGCATCTCGCTGTTGTTGTTGATGTAGCGCGGCAGCACCGCCACCGCCATCGGCGTCGCGTACTGGATCAGCAGCGCGGTGATCTCCTTGTCCTCCTCCGTCACCTTCGCGTGGGCCCGCGCGTACGCCTCTCTCAGCTTCTGGATCCTCAGCTCGCGCCGGGCCGCCGCCCGCGCCTCCGGTTCGGCGGCGCTCGCGCCCGGCAGGCTCCCCCCGGCTTCCTCGAGCCACGCATCGAGCTCCTCGTCGGTGACCTCCACGCCCTCGCGATCGGCTTCGGCGAGGAGGATCTTCTCGTCGAGGAGGTTGTCGAGGAGGCGGCTCTTGACGCGGTCGAGCGCGGGCGTGGAGCCCGCCGGATCCACGGCCGCGCCCGCCAGGTTCTGCTCGAGGTAGGCGTCCAGCTCGGCGCGGCTGACCACCGTGCCCGCGGCCTCGGCCACGGCGACACGCGAGGGGCCTCCCTGCGGCCGAGCGCATGCGCCGGCGAGCAGGACCGAGAGGCAGACCGGTGCCGCGGCGGACCTCACGCCGCCCTCCCCGCGATCCGCTCCAGGACGTCCCGCACCGCACCGATCCGCTCCGAGGCCCGGTCCGGCGCCGGCAGCAGCATCGTTCCGGAGGGGGTCAGCGAGCCGCGTTGCCTGGCGATCAGCTCCACCACCCGCAGGGGCTCGACGGGCGGGGGCTCGTGGAAGCGGATCTGCAATCGCGCGTCGGCGACGTCCACGCTGCGCACGCCGGCCCGCTCGGCCACGAGCCGCAGTCGCGCCAGGTCGAACAGGTTCCGCCCGGCCGGGGGCAGGTGCCCGTAACGATCCTCCGTGTCCGCCTGGAGCCGATCCACGTCGGCCTCGTCCCGCGCGCTCGCGAGGCGCTTGTAGAGGGCGAGGCGATCACCCATGTCGGGCATGTAGCTGTCGGGGATCTTGATGTCCACGCCGAGATGGAGGCTCACCGGAGGCCGCTCCGGCACCGGCTCGCCGCGCAGCTGCGCCACGGCTGCCTCGAGCATCTGGCAGTACAGGTCGAACCCGAGCGCCGCGATGTGGCCGTGCTGCCGCGTGCCGAGGAACTCCCCCGCCCCGCGGATCTCGAGGTCGGCCGCGGCGAGGCGGAACCCCGAGCCGAGGTCGCTGAACTCTTGGAGCGCGCGCAGCCGGCGCCGCGCCTCCTCGGAGAGCGCCTCCCGGCCGGGCACGAGGAAGTAGGCGTAGGCGGGCTGCTCGCTGCGACCGACGCGACCGCGCAGCTGGTAGAGCTGCGCGAGACCGAACCGGTCGGCCCGGTGAACGAGGATCGTATTGGCCCGTGGGATGTCGAGGCCGTTCTCGACGATCGTGGTCGTCACGAGCACGTCCGCCTCGTAGCGGGAGAACCGGAGCATCGCCGGCTCGAGCTCGCGCGCGCCCCTCTTGCCGTGCGCCACGACGAGGCGCGCCTCCGGGACCATCTCCCGCAGGGCGAGGGCCAGGGCCGGCAGCGTCTCGACGCGGTTGTGGACGACGAAGACCTGGCCCTGCCTCCGCAGCTCCTGCCGGATCGCCTGCGCCACGACCGTCCGCCTGAAGGGAACCAGGTAGGTCCGGATCGCCGTCCTCCCCTTCGGCGCCGTCTCCATCACGGACAGGTCGCGAACCCCGGCGAGGGACATCTGCAGCGTGCGAGGAATGGGGGTGGCGGTCATCGCCAGGACGTCCACGCCCAGGCACAGCCGCTTCAGGCGCTCCTTGTCGGCGACGCCGAACCGCTGCTCCTCGTCCACGATCACGAGGCCGAGCCTGCGGAAGCGGACGTCCTTCGAGAGGAGCCGGTGCGTCCCGATCAGGATGTCCACCTCGCCGCTGTCCACCCCCGCGAGCACGCGCCGGGCCTCCGCCTGCGAGACGAACCGGGACAGCATCTCCACCCGAACCGGAAAGGGAGCGAGGCGCTCGCGGAAGGTCTCGAGGTGCTGGTAGGCGAGCACGGTCGTCGGCGTGAGGAGCGCCGCCTGCAGACCGTCCATGACGCACTTGAAGGCGGCGCGGACGGCGATCTCGGTCTTGCCGAACCCGACGTCGCCCACGAGGAGGCGATCCATCGGGTGCGGGGATTCCATGTCCTTCTTGATCTCGTCGAGAGCGCGGGCCTGGTCCGGCGTCAACTCGTACGGGAAGGAGGATTCGAGTTCGCGCTGCCAGCCCGTGTCCGGGGAGAAGGCATGGCCGCGCGCCGCCCGGCGGCGGGCGTACAGCTCGAGCAGCTCCCGCGCCAGGGACTCCACGGAACGGCGGACGCGGGCCTTCACCCTCTCCCAGCCCGGCCCGCCGAGCCGGTCGAGCTGCGGACGGCGGCCGCCCGACCCCGTGTACTTCTGCACGAGGTCGAGCCGGTCCACCGGAACGAACAGCCGGTCCCCTCCGGCGAACTCGAGCACCATGAAGTCGCGGTTGAGGCTTCCCCCCGAAGGGCGTCCGAGGCCTGCGTAGCGGGCGAGCCCGTGGTCCACGTGGACGACGAGGTCTCCGGGCCTGAGGTCGCGGAAGTCGGATACGAACGCCGCGCGGCCTCGCGCTGGCCGCGAAGCCGCCCGCCCCTCCTCTCCGAACACCTCCCTCTCCGAGAGGACGGTCAGGGCCGAGTCGGGCAGTTCGAACCCGGCGCGAAGCCCGCCCACCACGACGAGGACGGCGGCCGCCTCGGTCCAGGTGGCGCCCGACAGCTCCCCCGGCCGCGTGCTCAGCGCAGGGTGGAGGCCGTACTCCCGCACGATCTCGGCGAGCCGCTCGGCCGAGCCCGCGCCGCGCATCACGCAGAACACCGCTCCGCCGGAGTCCACCTGCCGCCGCAGGTCCGCGGCGAGGTCGCCCATCCGGCCGGCGTAGGATCGGGGGGAGCGGCTGGATACGGCGAGGACCGGCCAGCCCGAGGGATGCTCCCCATCGTCCCAGTCCTCGAAGAAGACATGGGCTCCGCGCAGCCGCTCGCGCACCGCGAGCGGGGTGACGAAGAGGCGCTCCGGAGGAGGCAGGAAGCGGCGCTCGCTCTCCCGCCACGAGGCCCCGAGCTCGTTCCACGCCCGGGCGAGCTCGCTCTCCGTTCGCTCCAGGTCGTCCACGACCAGGGCCATCCCGCGGGCGTGATCGAGCAATCCGACGGGCCGCTCCGCCGTGAGCGCGGCGAGGGCCTCGAAGCCGGGGAAGTGTCCTTCCTCGAGGAGGGCCTCCACGCGGCGTCGCGCCGAGTGCGGAACGGCCTCGGCGCGGGCCGGTCCGGCGGACAGGCGCCTCTCGAGCCGGGCGAGGGCGGCGTCGGTGGCCGGGTTCTCCACGGCCGGGCCGATCGTCGCTTCTTCGAGCATACCGGTGGAGCGCTGGTGGTCGGTGTCGAAGGAGCGCAGCGACTCGACCGCCTCGCCGAACAGCTCGATCCGGATCGGCTCCTCGGCCTCGGGAGGAAAGACGTCCACGATGCCGCCCCGCCTCGAGATCTCGCCCGGCGATGTCACCGTGTCCACCCTCTTGTAGCCGCAGGCCATCGCATCCAGCACGAACCGATCGGGCGAGAGGGGGGTGCCGCGGCGCACGACCCGGACCTGCGAGGCGATCTCCTCGACCGAGGGCACCCGCCCGAGCAGGGCTCGGACCGGGACGAGCAGCAGGTCCACCTCGCCGCGGGCGAGTCGTCCCAGGGCGACGACGCGCTGGCGGGCCACCTCGGCGTGCGGCGGGATCCCGGCGTACGGGTCGGCGTCCATGGCCGGCACGGCGACGATCCGCCTCGCGTCGCCGCCGAGCAGGGCGGCCATCGCCGACAGGTCCCGCTGGTAGCCGTCGAGGGCCGCATCGTCGGCGACGAGCAGGACGATCCTCGGGCCCGTGCGCTGGCCGAGCAGGAAGTGGTGGAGGGCCCGGCCCGGCTCGCCGAGGCCGGCGAGCACGCATCCGCCCTCCCGGCCATCCTGGAGAAGAAGCCGCTCGGCTTCGCGGAAGGCACGGCTTCGCGCCACCGCGCCGAACGGTCCCGTCGCCGCGCTCACGGGCCGGATGCCTCGCCGGCCGGAGGAGGCGGCTTCGACTTCGCGCCGGCGCGCCCCCGAACCCTCTCGAGCAGGCGCGAGGTGGACAGGCCCTCCCGCAGCGGCACCCTCACCACGAACCCGCCCTCCGCCACGACGGTCTGCCGCCCCGCGATGGCGTCCTCCTCCCAGTCCGCCCCCTTGACCAGCACGTGCGGCCGCACCCGGCCGACGAGAGCCTCCGGGGTGTCCTCCTCGAAGCCCACGACGTAGTCCACCACCTCGAGGCCGGCGAGCAGCTCCGCCCGCTCGGCGAACGGGACCAGGGGGCGGCCCGGACCCTTGAGGCGCCGCACGGAGAGATCGCCGTTCAGGCCGACCACGAGAACGTCGCCGAGACAGGCGGCCTGCTCCAGCAGGTGCAGGTGCCCCGCGTGCAGGAGGTCGTAGCAGCCGTTCGTGAACACCACCGTTCGGCCGGCCGCCCTCTCGATCGCCAGCGCGCGGTCGAGCTCGGCGAGGCCGACCACCTTGCCCCGCGCGGACCGCAGGGGCCGGCTCAAGGTCGCGCGCCCTCCGCGGCCTCGCCGCCGGGATTGTAGAGGCCCCTGCGGAACCGCCACCGGACACGGAGGACGTCCGCGATCATGTTCGCCGGGTCGGCGAAGAGGCTCACCTTGGAGCCGGGCGCGTTCCTCCAGACGATGGGAACCTCCCGTACCCGCAGGCCGAACCTCTGGCACAGGAACAGGAACTCCACGTCGAAGGCGAACCGGTCCACGACCATCCTGCGGAACAGCGGGAGCGTGCGCTCCCGGTCGAACAGCTTGAACCCGCACTGCGTGTCGCGGAACGGGAGCCCGGTCAGCAGCCGGATGATCCGGTTGAAGGTCTTCCCCATGGACTGCCGCAAGAGGCTCTGTCGCACCTCGATCCGGGACTCCGGCAGCCCGCGCGAGCCGAAGGCCACGTCCAGGTCGTACGCGCGGACCGCCTCCGCCAGCTTCTCGTGCTCCTCGATCGGAGCCGACAGGTCGGCGTCCGTCAGGAGCACCCACCGGCCCCCGGCCTCGAGCACGCCGCGCCGGACCGAGTACCCCTTGCCCCGGTTCTCCCCGTTGCGGAGCACTCGCCCGCGACGGCCCCGGAGGGCGGCGGCGGCGACGGCAGAGGTGGCGTCCAACGACCCGTCGTCCACGACGAGGATCTCGGCGTCGAGCCCCCGCGCGTCCAGGTACGCGGCGATCCTCCCGAGCGAGGCCGCCAGCCGGCCCTCCTCGTCGTAGGCCGGGACGACCACGGACAGGAACGGCTGCCCGGCTCGCTCCGAGCTCACCGGCCGTCAACCTGGAGCGTTCCGCCCTCCGAGACGAATCGGGCGTACGGAATCGGCCGGCCGCCGCGGACGATGCACAGCCGCGGATACTGCAGGGCGTCCCCGTTGTCGTCGAAGACGATGCGCCCGCACGGACCCCGGTAGTCATCGAGGGAGGACAGCCCCCGCCTCAGCTCGTCCGGCCGGGCGGAACCTGCGCGCTTCATCCCCTCCACCAGCACGCGCAGGGCATCATAGCCGTGCGCCGCATAGGCGTCAGGCTCCGCGTTGTAGCGCGCGCGGTAGATCTCGACGAAGCGCCTCACTGCGGGCTCGTCCGCCTCCAGGTCGAACGCGGGCTGCGGGAGGACGAGCCCCTCGGCCGCCGGCCCCGCCCGGCGCGCCACGTCCGCGGTGGCCGCCGAGGAGGCGAGCAGCAACGCCCGCGAGCCGCTCTCGCGGATCCGCCGGGCGAGCTCGGCGGCGTCCCAGCTGTAGGCGACGAGGAAGATCCCCTCCGGGGCGAGCTCGAGGCCGCGCGCGACGGCGGCTTCGAGGCTCGCGGGCCTGCCCTCCTCGAACTCGAACCGACCCAGGACCTTCCGGCTCCCTCCCGAGAACCTCGTGGCGAACACGTCGGCGAGGCCGCGGGCGAACTCGTTGCCCATGGCGAGAACCACGACGCGCCGCAGGCCGACGTCCCGGGCGAAGTCGGCCATCGAGACCCCTTCGAGGGTGTCCGAGGCGCACGTGCGGAACACGTAGTCCCCGGCGTCGCGGATCCGCGGGCTCGTCGCGGTGGGCGAGACCAGCAGGACGCGCTCCCGCTCGCAGAGCGGGGCGATGCGCAGGGTCACGTTGGAGGCGATGGCCCCCACGATGATCCGGACGCCCTCCTGGCGGATCAGCTCCTCGGCGGCCTGGAGTCCGACGTCCGGATTCGTGGCGTCGTCGCGGTACACGAGGACGAGACGGCGGCCGCGAAATCCGCCGGCGGCGTTGATCTCCTCGAGGGCGAGATCCAGGCCGCTCCGGACGCGAGCGCCGTAGTCGGCGGCCGCCCCGGTCTGGGACACGACGGCTCCGATGCGCAGGGGCCCGTCGCAGGCGGTGAGGCTCGCCCCGGCGGCGCATACGGCGAGCGGCAGCAGGCAGGGGGCGCAGCGGAGGCGGGGGCGCCTCATCAGCCGCGGAGGTGGCCGGCGACCCGGAGGCGCGTGAGCGCCTTTCGGAGGCTCCCTTCCGCCTTTCGGAACTCGTTTTCGCCGATTCGCCCGCGCGAGAGAACCGCCTCCGCCTCCTTGCGCTTGTCCCGGGCGCGCTGCTCGTCAATCTCCTCGGCGCGCTCGCAGATCTCGGCGAGCACGCTCACGCGATCCCGCAGGACCTCGACGAACCCACCGGCCACGGCCAGGTAGTGCCAGCGCGTCCCGATCCGGTAAGCCGCCTCGCCCACGCCGAGAGCGGTCAGGAACGGCGCGTGACCGGGCAGCACGCCGAACGAGCCCTCCGCGCCCGGAAGGACCGCCTCGTCCACGGTCTCGGAGAGGACGAGCCGCTCCGGCGTGACGATCTCCAGGTCGAGCTTGTCCACCCGCACCATGCCGGGTCTTTCCGCCCTCAGGCCGCGGCGCGCATCTGCTCGGCGCGCTCGAGGGCCTCCTCAATCGTGCCCACCATGTAGAAGGCCTGCTCGGGGATGTCGTCGTGCTTGCCCTCGACGATCTCCCGGAAGCCCCGGATCGTGTCCTGCACCTTCACGTACCTGCCCGGGATCCCGGTGAACTGCTCGGCCACGTGGAAGGGCTGCGACAGGAAGCGCTGGATCTTGCGAGCGCGCGCCACGGTGACCTTGTCCTCCTCGGACAGCTCGTCCATGCCCAGGATCGCGATGATGTCCTGGAGGTCCTTGTAGCGCTGCAGGATCTCCTGCACCCGGCGCGCCACCCGGTAGTGCT
>JBBIHW010000162.1:0-7332 GCA_037446795.1 Acidobacteriota bacterium | reverse complement strand
CCCGCCTCGGAGGAGCCTCAATCTACGCTTCCGCGGCCGGCCCATCAAGCAATGAAGGACGAATCTCCGGTCGTTCGGGGAGCAAGCCAGAATCCAAATCTTCGCCTTCTGGACCGCGGCTTTGGCCCGGGGCGGCGAACGTGCGGTGTCCTTCCGGCGGAAGCCGGAACCCGGGGCCGGATCCGCCCGGCGCTAGAGCCGGTGCCGGATCGCCCACAGGTCGTGGAAGAACGGTCGGAACAGGGTCGTCTTGAGGAACTCGACACCGAGCGTTCCGCCGGTGCCCCGCTTGTTCCCGATGGTCCGCTCGACGAGCTTCACGTGGCGGTACCTCCACTCCTGCATCCCCTCGTCGAAGTCCATCATGAGCTCGAAGAGGACCATGAGCTCGCCGCGGCCCAGGTAGAGCCGGAGGATCTCCTCTTGGAGGGCCTCGCTCGGCACGGATGGCAGAGTCGGGTCCCGCCGGCGCAGCTCGCCGGGCACCCTCGCCCCATGCCGCTCGAGGAAGTCGTAGAAGTGATCCACGAGCGAGCGCTCCCGGAGCCTGCGCTCGAGCCGGTCGTAGCCGGGCCAGGACGGGTCGTACTCCCTCACGACCTCGGCACGCTTCGCGCCGAGCAGGAACTCCATCTCGCGGAACTGGACCGACTGGAAACCGCTCGCCTGCTCGAGCCGGTCCCTGAAGCTCGAGAAGGAGACGGGGGTCATGGTCTCGAGAATGTCGAGCTGGCCCACCAGCGTCTTCATGACGGTCCGCGCGCGCTTGAACGTGTGGATCGAGCCGAACACGTCGCCCGCGCTCAGCTTCCCCTTGACCGCGTCGAGCTCGTGGAGCAGGAGCTTGAACCACAGCTCGTACACCTGGTGGATGACGATGAACAGCATCTCGTCGTGCTCCGGGGGGTCGGAGCGCGGATGCTGGAGGTCGAGGAGCTCGCCGAGCCGCAGGTAGCTGGCGTAGGTCAGGGGCGCCTTCTCCCGATCCATCGTCTCACCTCCCCGCCAGGCCGAGGACGAGCAGCAGCAGGATCGCCGCCGCTGCGGCTCCGGCCACCGCCCCCACGACCCGCCACTGCGCCCGCGCGCGCCGGACCGCGTCGGCGTAGGGCGTCCGGCTGAAGGTCACCATGTAGTAGAGCGGGACGAAGCGACGCGGCATCGCGCGGTGGAGCCCACGCTCGACCGCCTTGCCCAGACGGAACAGGCGAGAGGCCGTCTTGTCCCGCATCTCGATGAAGTTGGCGATGGCCAGGTCGGCCAGCGCGTCCGTGTGGGGGCGGCGCCGCGCCTCGAACGACTCGAACGCGGGCTCCGGGTCGAAGCCGTGCTCCCGCAGACAGGCGTCCAGGATCACGCAGTCCTCGAACGCGGCGTTCGCCCCCTGGCCGTAGAACGGAACGATGGCGTGGGCGGCGTCGCCGAGCAGGACGACCTTGCCGCGGTGGCGCCAGGGCCGGCAGCGGATCGTCACGAGCGAGCCCACCGGGTTCGCCAGGTACTCGCGCGCCAGGCCGGGCATCAGGGGGACCGCGTCCGGGAAGACGCGGCGGAAGTAGGCGAGCACCTGCTCCTCCGTGCTCAGCGCGTGCAGACCGCCCTCGCCCTCGAGCGGCCAGAAGCAGGTGCACGTGAAGGAGCCGTCCACGTTCGGAAGCGCGATCGTCATGAAGCCGCCCCGCGGCCAGATGTGCAGCGCGTGGGGCTCCATGGCGAACCCACCGCCTTCCGGAGGCGGGATGGACAGCTCCTTGTAGCCGTGCTCGAGGTAGGACTGGGAGTACTCGAACCGGTCCAGCCGCTGCATCCGGTGGCGGACCTCGGAGTACGCCCCGTCGGCCCCCACGAGGAAGTCCGCCTCCACCCGCAGCTCGGCGCCGGTCGCGAGGTCGCGAAGCCGCGCTGCGGGAGCGTCCAGGTCCACGTCCTCGCATCGAGTCCCGAAGTGCACGCGAACACCGGGCTGCGCCTCCGCGGCCGCGACCAGGATCCGGCCGAGCTCGGCCCGCGACACCGAGTGGATGACCTGGCCCGGCTCGGTCCCGTACGGCTGGAACGCCGTCCGGCCCCGCTCGTCGTGGATCATGCGGCCGCGCATCGGCACGGCCCGGTCGAGCACGGCGCGGGCGAGGCCGACCTGCTCGAGGGCGTGGATGCCCCGGGTCGAGATGGCGAGGTTGATCGAGCGGCCGCGCTCGGCGCTGCCGCGCCGGGGATCGCCGCGCCGGTCGAAGACGTCCACCTGGTAGCCCGCTCGGCCGAGGAAGGCCGCCATGAGCGTCCCCCCGAGCCCGGCTCCGACGACGACCACCTTCCCTCGAGCGCCACCGCCCATCGGGCCACCCTCAGGCGGCCAGGCGCTCGCCGAGGAGCCGGGCGAACCGCCACACCTCGTGGAACGTGTTGTAGAGGGGAACCGGAGCCACGCGGACCACATCCGGCTCGCGGAAGTCGCACGCGACGCCCGCCTCGCGCAGACGACGCGCGAGATCCTTCGGGCCCGACGCCGTGCGCAGCGACAGCTGGCATCCCCGACGGTCCGGGTCGGCCGGCGTGAGGATCTCGAGGAGACCGCCCGGGATCCTCCGGAGCAGCCACTCGAGGTAACCGGTGAGGACGCGGCTCTTCGCCCGCAGCGCCTCGATGCCCGCTTCCTCGAAGATGGCCAGCGAGGCCCTCAGCGGCGCCATGGACAGGATCGGCGGGTTCGACACCTGCCAGCCTTCGGCCCCGGGCTGCGGCCGGAAGGTCCGCTCGAGGTGCATCCGGAAGCGCGTCGCGGGGTCGTGCCCCCACCAGCCGGCCAGCCGCGGGAGGTCCGCACCCGCGTGCCGCTCGTGGACGAAGCACCCGGCCACCGCTCCCGGCCCGGCGTTCAGGTACTTGTAGGAGCACCACGCGGCGAAATCCACGCCCCAGTCGTGCAGGCGCAACGGCACGTTGCCTGCCGCGTGGGCGAGGTCCCAGCCGACGAGGCAGCCCACGTTCCTCGCCGCCTCCGTGATCGCGGGAATGTCGAGCCACTGGCCGGTGAGGTAGTGCACGCCGCTCATCAGGACGAGGGCGATCTCGTCGCCGCGCTCCTCGATGAGGCCCACCACGTCCTCGGTGCGCAGGCACGTCTCCCCCGCCCGCGGCCGCGCCACCACGATCCCCTCCGCCGGATCGAACCCGTGGAAGCGGAGCTGCGACTGCACGGCGTAGAGGTCCGAGGGGAACGCACGGTCTTCCACGAGGATCCCGTGGCGGCGCGCGGTCGGCCTGTAGAAGCTGACCATGAGGAGGTGCAGGTTCACGGTCAGGGAACCCATGGCCACGACCTCGCCCGGGCGGGCTCCGACGAGCCGGGCGAGCGGATCGCGGAAGACCTCGTGGTAGGACAACCACGGAACACCTGCTTCGAGGTGGGCGTCCGCGGCGAGGCGCGCCCACTCGTCGAGCTCGCGCTCGACCAGCTGACGCGCGCTCTTCGGCATGAGCCCGAGGGAGTTGCCGTTGAAGTAGATCAGCGGCGCTGCGCCGTCCCGGCCGGGGATCTCGAACCTTTCCCTGAAGCCGCGCAGCGGATCCTGCTCGTCGAGGTGCCTCGCGAACGCCTCGTCGTCGCTGAAGGTGGCTCCGACTCGTGCGGAGAGCTCGCCGCGGACGCTCACGCCGGGCATCGTATCACCCGCGTCCGCCGGAACAGGTCAGGAGAACCGCTCCTCGCGAAGGTCGAGGAACTCGAGCGCGGTGCCCCACAGCAACCGGGCCTTCACCTCCGCGGAGAGGTCCTCCATGGACTCGACGAGGCTGCCCGGCACGGGCTCGCCGAGCGGGAACGGATAGTCGGAGCCGAGAGCGACCCGGCGATGGCCGACGACGCTCAGGAGGAAGCGGAGCGCGGTCGCGTCGTGCACCAGCGAGTCGAAGTAAAGGCGGTCGAGGTAGGCGCGCGGCGGCACGGGGTTGTCCGACGCGACGAGATCGGGCCTCGCGCGGAAGCCGGCCTCGAGGCGACCGAGGACGGCGGCGAAGAAACCGCCGCCGTGGGCGAAGCCGATCCGAAGCCGCGGCAGCCTCTCCAGCACCCCGCCGAAGATCACCGAGCAGATCGCCACGCAGGTCTCCGCGGGCATCCCCACCAGCCACGGGAGCCAGTACCGCGGCATCCGGTCCCGCCCGAGCATGTCCCACGGGTGGACGAAGACCGCGGCGCCGAGCTCCTGCGCCGCCTCGAGCACGGGGAACACCGACGGGTGGTCGAGGTTGAAGCCGTTCACGTGGCTTCCGATCTCGATCCCCGCAAGATGGAGCTCGCGCATGCACCGCTCCAGCTCCCTGGCGGCGAGGTCGGCGTCCTGCATGGGAACCGTCCCGAGGCCGACGAAGCGCCTCGGATGGGCCGCCACGACCCCCGCGATGTGGTCGTTGAGAAGGCGTGCGAGTTCGTAGGCGTGGACCGGCTGCGCCCAGTAGCTGAACATGGCCGGCACGGTGGACAGCACCTGCACCGTCACGCCGTCCCGGTCGCACTCCTCGAGCCGCTTCAGCGGGTCCCAGCAGTTGTCCGTGATCTCGCGGAAGACCGTCCCGCCGATCATCATGCGGGCGCAGCCCGGGCCCTCGTGCTCGAGGCGCACGAACCCCGAATAGCCGTAGCGCTCCTCGAGGTCCGGCCAGTCCCTCGGGAGGATGTGGGTGTGGACGTCGATCTTCAGCTTGCGCCCGCCTTGGGCGGCGCCGGGGGCTCGAGGACCGCGCCGCACCGCTTGCAGGTCCTGCGGGCCTTGTCCGCGTAGAAGCCCTCGATGATGGGCTTCAGCTGGGTGGCCAGGTCCTCGCAGTGGAACGTGGCGTCATGGACGATCTCGCCGCACTGCTCGCAGTACCAGCGGAGATGGTCCAGCTCCTCCTTCCGCCGCCTCCGCTCCACCACCATGCCCACCGTGTTCGCCGGCCGCTGCGGCGAGTGCGGGACGCGCGGGGGGAGGAGGAAGATGTCGCCCTCGCGGATCGGGATCGCCCGGGGAGCCCCCTCCTCGATCACCTTGAGGGTGATGTCGCCCTCGATCTGGTAGAACAGCTCCTCGCCCTCCTCGATGTGGTAGTCGTTCCGGGCGTTCGGCCCGCCGACGATCATGACCTGGAAGTCCGCGTCCTTCCAGACGACGGCGTTGCCGACGGGGGGCTTCAGAAGATGGCGGTGTTCCTCGATCCACGCCTTGAGGTTGAACGGGCGGAGCGCCATGGGGAATCCCTCCGACGGTACCGATCGCGACCGGCGACGGTACGACTTGATTACCAGAATCCGATGGCCGTTTCAAGCCCGGCGAGAAGCGCCGTTTCGCGCGCGCGGACAGACCCGCTCGATCGCTCGGCCGCCTCGCATGTCGGTGCAGCGTGGCGTTCCGGGCCCCGGGGGACCGGAAAAAACGCCCCGGTCCGACGTTTCGTGGAGACGCCCGCCGGCCGGGGCCCGTCGAGGGCTCCGGACCTCCCGTGGAGCGGGCGGAGACGGGCGGTCGTGCGAGTCGCCGGTCGCGTCTACGTCCCGTTCCGAGTGCGCTGCCAGGAGGGCGGGGCAGCGGAACGACGACCACGGTGCGCACCGACCACGGCTCGGAACGCCACGACAGGGTGCGGGGAAACCTCGGAGCCCTTCGAGATGCCGCCGGCGGTCGGACCCCGAGCGTGCTCGACTGCGGGAACCATCCGACCCGCGGCGAGCGCCCATGCCGGAAGGCGCTTCTCGCGTGCCCCTCGCGGCATGCGCGCGCGGCGATCGCAGCGGACGCGGGCTTGACAGCGGGCGGGGGCCGTGCATAATTGCGCGTCCGAAATGAATAAAAACTCACGCTCTCGCGCCTCGGCTCAAGAACGCCGGCGGGCGATCCTGGAGCTCCTCGCGCGGGCCCACTTCTCCACCCAGCAGGAGATTGCGCGCGCCCTCAGGCGCCGGGGGATCGCGGCGACGCAGGCCTCGGTGTCCCGCGACGTCCGGGAGCTGGGGCTCGTGAAAGCGGCCGGCGTGTACCGCCCCGGCGCCGCCCCGGGCCCCGACGCCCCGCTCCGGGAATCGGTCCGAGCCGTGGCAGGCGTCCCTCCCAACCTCGTGGTGGTCCGGTGCGACCCGGGCACGGCACCGCGGGTCGGGCTCGCCCTCGACCAGAAGTCGCTTCCGGGCGTCGCCGGAACGGTGGCGGGCGACGACACGGTGTTCGTCGCCGTGGTCTCGTCCGAGGCCGGCTCTTCATCTCAGATGATGCCGAGACCGGCCGCCGGGTCGTGCGCCTGCTCGAGAGCCTCCTCCCACCGGCCGAGGAGCGAGCCTCGTGAGCCGTCCCCGCGTCGCGCTGGCCTTCAGCGGAGGGCTCGACACCTCCTTCTGCGCCGTGTGGCTGCGGGAGGAACTCGGGGCCGACGTGGTCACGGTCACGGTGGATACGGGCGGCGCCTCGGCCGCCGACCTCGAGCGCGTCTCGGGCCGCGCCCGCGAGCTCGGCGCGGTCGAGCACAGGACCGAGGACGGCCGCGAGGAGACCTTCGACCGCTTCGTGCGGGTCCTCGTCCAGGGGAACGTGCTCCGCGGCGGCGTCTATCCCCTCTCGGTCGCCGCCGAGCGGGTGGTCCAGGCGGAACGGGTCGTCCGGGTGGCCCGGGAGGTCGGGGCCGTGGGAGTCGCCCACGGCTCCACGGCCGCCGGCAACGACCAGTGCCGCTTCGACGCCGTCTTCGGGGCGCTCGCGCCCGACCTCCCGATCCACGCTCCGGTGCGCTCGCTCGGATGGTCCCGCGAGCGCCAGGCGGCCTACCTCGCCGAGCGCGGCATCGAGGTTTCCCGCGAGACCCGCGACTACTCGGTCAACGCCGGGCTCTGGGGCACGACGATCGGCGGGCGCGAGACCCACGACCCGTGGCAGGAGATCCCGGACGCCGCCTTCCCGGCCGCCGCGGCGCCCTCGGACGACCTCTCGCGGGAGGTGATCGTCGGCTTCGAGCAGGGCGTCCCCGTGCGCCTCGACGGGCAGCGGCTCGGCGGGGCCGCCCTCGTCGAGGCGGTCGGGGCCATCGGCCGGTCCTTCGGGGTCGGCCGCGGCGTGCATATCGGGGAGACGGTGCTGGGCATCAAGGGCAGGATCGGCTTCGAGGCCCCGGCCCCGCTCGTGCTGATCGCGGCCCACCGCGAGCTCGAGAAGCTCGTCCTGACCCGCTGGCAGTCGTTCTGGAAGGACCAGCTCGCCTCCTTCTACGGCCAGATGCTCCACGAGGGGCTCTACCACGACCCGGTCATGCGGGACATCGAGGCTTTGATGGTGTCGAGCCAGGCCAAGGTCACGGGCGACGCGCGCG
>JBBIHW010000161.1:0-7368 GCA_037446795.1 Acidobacteriota bacterium | reverse complement strand
TTCGCGCACACTTCCCATCAGCCGTTCTTCGACTCGCTCCAGGCCCTGCAGGGTGTGCTCGACTTCACCCCGGTCCTCAAGGCGGTCGTCCTCTTTTCGAACCTGCAGAATGCGAGCCGGGATTTCGACAATGAATTCGCCGAGCTGGCCGCGAGCGCGGCGGCGGCGAGGGCCTCGATCTACACGGTGCACGCCGCGGGACTCGACCCGCCTCCTTTCGGTTGACCCCTCTGCCAGCGCCCCGGCGGTCCGCCGGCCCTCGCCCGCATCGCATCGGCCACGGGAGGCCGCTTCACGCGAAACACCAACGACCTCTCCCTCGGCTACGCCCGGGCGAGGCGCGACCTCGGATGCTACTACACCCTCGGCTTCTACGACCGGGATGCGAAGCCGGATCGCCTCCGCCGCGTCCGCCTGGCCGCGCGAGCGGGGGGACTCCGCGTTCACCACGCCGAGAACTTCGTTTTCCGGTCACCCGAGAAGAAGCGCGAGTCGCTCCTGCGGGCCGCGTTCGTGTCTCCGGAATCGTTCCAGAACGGTGTGGTGCGGACGCACATGTTTCTCCTGCGTCCCAAGGATCGCCGGTCCTGGGATGCACTCCTCGCGGTGAGCTTTCCCGTCCACTTCGACGGAGAGGACCCGAAGGCCGAGCGTGATTTCGGTGCCACGATCCGTCGCGGTTCTCGCATCGTCCAGGCGTTCAACCGGCGCATCACGCTCCGCGCGGCGGCGGGCAAGACGAGCCGCCGTCAGGTGACCTTCCTCGAACCCCTCGAGGTCGGGCCCGGCGGTTACGAGGTTCGTGCCGTCGTGTCGGATCCGCGCGGCGAGCGGCCCTCCTCCGCTCTGGCGCGTTTCGAGGTTCCATCCGTTCCGCGGAAACGGGCCTTCCTCGTGGGGCCGATCCTCGGGAGCAGGGCTGGGATGGACGTCGTCGTGCGCGCGGATGAGCCGTCGCAGCAGAAGCCTCGGAAACCTCGTCCGAAGGAGGACCGGGCACCGCGGGACAGGGTCGGGACGGGCGCGAGCTTCGAGCCTCTGCTGGTGCAGGAGGTCGCCCGAGGGGAGCCCGTCTTCGCGCTCACGCAGGCTTGTGGTGTGCTTTCCCCCAAGGACAGCTCAAGCGGGAAGGTGGTGCGGTCGCTCTCGTCGGAGAGCGGCAGGTCGGTCGGCACCCTCGATCCCGTCTCCATAGACCTGGATGGCTCGGACGAGGTGTCCTGCCGGAACCTCCTCGACCTCATTCCCACCGCCGTTCTCGAGCCCGGTCGGTACGAGCTCAGCGCCGTTCTCGAGGTCGGCGAGCCCAGAGAACAAGACGCGGAGCGGGCCGCGGCCCGGTTCCTGCTTCTCCCGGCCGGCGAGGGCGAGGGAGAGAGTCGGGGGAAGGAGGGCACGGGTCGAGTCCTCACTGACGATGAGCCGGCCCTCGATGCATCCACCCCGTCGGCAGGAAGGGGCGAGAAAACCGGCGTTGAGATCCGGGCCATTCCGCCCCCGATCTTCACCGAATGGTATCAGCCCTTCGCTGATGCCTGTGCCCGCAAAGGTCCGGCGTTCGCGCTGTGTTCGACAGTCGGAACATGTCTGGGTTCGCCTCGCAAAGCCACGTGCTGGAGAGGGCCTGCGAAACCCCGCGCCCTGAGCCCGCCTCCCGCGCCCGCTCGCCCCGCCGGCTCCGGCTGACAGCTCCCGTCCGCGGGACCCGTCGCCCGAGCGGTGCCGCAGGCGGTAGACCGGACGGCCGTCTTTTCCCGGCGGTGACCCAGGGGAGCGGCGTGCTGCTCGTTTTGCCCACCGGCGCGGGCAGGTGCGGAGGGGTGCCCTCCGTCCGCTCCGGGGGGCGGAAGGCTCTCCCTCACGACCCGCGGGCTGCGAGCTCCACGGCGGGAAAGAAGTAGCCGATCTCCCACTGGGCGGTCTCCGGGCCGTCCGACCCGTGGACCGCGTTGCGCTCGATCGAGGTGCCGAACTGCCTGCGCAGCGTCCCCTCCGCGGCCTTCGCCGGCTCGATTCCCCCGATGACGTCGCGCCACTTGGCGATCGCGCCCTCCCGCTCGAGCACCAGCACCAGGGCGGGGCCGGACGACATGAAGGCGACGAGGCTCGAGAAAAAGTGCTTTTCGCGATGGACCGCGTAGAACCCGGCGGCCTCCTCCCGCGTCATCCGCACCATGCGGGCGGCGACGATCCGGAACCCCTCCTCCTCGATCCGGGCGACGATCCGCCCGACGACGCGGTTCTCGACCGCATCCGGCTTGACGATGGCCAGAGTTCGCTCCACTCGGACGCCTCCAACGCCTCAGCCGCCGAGCACGCGCCGCGCGGTCGCGCCGATCTCGGCCGGGCTGTCCACGACTTGAATGCCCGCGCTCCGAAGTGCCGCGATCTTGTCCGCCGCAGTACCGCGGCCACCGGAAACGATCGCACCCGCGTGGCCCATGCGGCGGCCGGGCGGGGCCGTCCGGCCCGCCACGAACGCCACGACGGGCTTCCGGACATGGGCCTCGACGAAGGCCGCCGCCTCTTCCTCGGCGGTTCCCCCGATCTCACCGATCAGCACGATGGCCTCGGTGGCCGCGTCCGCCTCGAACAGCGCGAGTCCGTCGAGAAAGCTCGTCCCCACCAGCGGATCCCCTCCGATCCCGATGCAGGTGGACTGGCCGAGACCGAGGCTGCTGAGCTGGTCCACGGCCTCGTAGGTGAGCGTCCCCGAGCGCGAGATCACGCCTACGGGTCCCGGCCGGTGGATGTGACCCGGCATGATCCCGATCTTGCACTCCCCAGGGGTGATCACGCCGGGGCAGTTGGGACCGACCAGGCGCGTGGGCCCACCGCGCAGGACCGCGAGCACGCGGACCATGTCGAGCGCCGGGATCCCCTCGGTGATGCAGACGACCAGGCGCACGCCCGCGGCGGCAGCCTCGAGGATCGCGTCGGCTGCGGCCGGGGCGGGGACGAACACCATCGAGGCGTCCGCTCCGGTCTTCGCGACGGCCTCCGCCACGGTGTCGAACACCGGGATGCCGTCCACCCGCGTTCCGCCCCTTCCGGGGGTCACCCCGGCCACGACGTTCGTCCCGTAGGCCACGCACTGGCGCGTGTGGAACGTGCCCTCGCGACCCGTGATCCCCTGCACCAGGACGCGGGTCCGACTCCCGGCCAGGATCGCCACGCTCCCTACCTCGACGCCGCCGCGGCGGCAACCACCTTGCGGGCCGCCTCGTCCATGCCCTCGGCGACCTCGAACCTCAGCCCGGACTCCTTCAGGATCTCGCGGCCTCGCTCCACGTTCGTCCCCTCGAGCCGCACGACCACCGGCACGGCGGGGCCGACCGCGCGCGCGGCGGCCACGATCCCCTCGGCGACGACGTCGCAGCGCATGATTCCCCCGAAGATGTTCACGAGAACGGCCTTCACGCTCGAGTCGCGCAGGAGGATCTGGAACGCCGCGGTGACCATCTCCGTCGTCGCGCCGCCCCCCACGTCGAGAAAGTTCGCCGGCCGGCCTCCGTGATGCTGGATGAGATCCATGGTCGCCATGGCGAGACCGGCGCCGTTGACCATGCACCCCACGTCGCCCTCGAGCTTCACGTAGTTGAGTCCGAAGCGGGACGCCTCGACCTCGAGCGGGTCCTCCTCGTCGAGGTCCCTGAGCTCCCGGAGCTCGGGATGGCGGTAGAGGGCACTGTCGTCGAAGGTCATCTTCGTGTCGAGGGCGAGGAGGCGACCCTCGGCGGTCTCGACGAGCGGGTTGATCTCGACGAGGGAGGCGTCGGTGGCCAGGAACGCCCCGTGGAGGGCGCCGGCGAGCCGGACCACCTCTCCGACCGTCGCCCCTCCGAAGCCGAGCCCGAACGCGAGCTTCCGTCCGATCCAGGGGACATAGCCGGCGCGCGGGTCCACGCGGACCTTCAAGATCGCGTCGGGCCGCTGCCGCGCGACCTCCTCGATGTCCACGCCTCCCTCCGCGGACGCGATGAAGGCCGGGGCCTCGGTGGACCTGTCGAGCAGGATCGCCAGGTAGAGCTCCCGCCCGATCGAGGTCGCCTCCTCCACGAGGACTCGCCGGACGGCCCGGCCCGAGGGGCCGGTCTGGGCGGTCACGAGCACGTTGCCGAGCATCAGCCGCGCGACCTCGGCGGCGGCCTCCGCTCCCTCCACGACGACGACGCCTCCGAGCGGGCGGCCGCCTCCCGGAGCCGGCACGACCCGTCCGGTGGCCGGCTCGCGGAACGTCCCCTTGCCGCGCCCGCCGGCGTGGATCTGCGCCTTGACCACGACGCCGCCTCCGAGACCGGACGCGACGCGGCGAGCCTCCTCCGCTGTGGCCGCAGCCTGCCCCCTCGGCACGGGCACGCCATGGCGAGCGAGCACCGACTTGGCCTGGAACTCGTGGATCTTCACGGACCGGCCTCCGCGCCCGCGCGGTGCGGATCGCGAGTGGGGAGCTGTGGCGAAGGGCGGCGGATTATAGCCGGGCGCTCGTGGAGCGTCCATCGGCGCGGGCGACGATTTCGATCCTCCGCCCGCAGGAGCGACAGACGAGGGAGGAGGCTCCGAACGCGGGACTGAGCTGCTGCACCGCGCCGCACGCGCAGCGGAACGCCTCCCAGCCGCCTCCGCGCCTGCGGTACTGCAGAGCAGCGGTCGAGGGGCCGGCGGCGGCGGCTCGGTCCACCGCCGGGACGGCGTGCTCGGTGCCGCAGCGCGGGCAGCGGACGCGGTCGGGATCGAACCCTCCGGGAATCCGGATCCGAAGGCCGCAGCCGCAGGCGATCGGGACCAGGTTGGCGAGCCTGCCACGGAGCTCCGCGACGTCCCGCGCGCGGGCCACCGGATCCTCCGCCGCGGACTCGCCGGTCGAGGCCGACCGGGCCGGCACCGCCTCCGCCCGCCCGATCAGGCTCTCGGCGAGCAGCCGCTGCCTCGCTCCCCGCACGCGCCGGAACGCGGCCTCGTAGTCCGCGTAGCCGGCCCCACCTCCCATCGCCCTCAGGACCCGGACCCGAACGTCGGTCGGCGGGTGGGTCGAGAACAGGGATTCCCCGGCGCCTCCCGCCGCCGGGTTCACGGTGCAGAGGGCCGCGACGGCGCGCACGGCGGGAGGCTCCGCGGCGGCGCTCGAGGCGATTTTCTCGAGGGCTCGCGCCAGACCCTCCGGATACCGCGTGAAGCGCGCCGAGCAGGCGTCGGCCAGGAACTCGCGGCGGCGCGAGCAGGCGAAATAGAGGAGGCGGGCGGCGAGAGGAGCCAGTGCGGCGACGAGCACCGCCCCGAGCACGATCAGCAACTGCGCCTGCAACGGCAGTCGCACGCCTGCGCGGCGGCGGCCTCCCCCCCACCACAGGTACCGGAAGAAGAAGTCCGCGAGCAGGCTGATCCCCCCGAGCAGCACCGCGGCGATCGTCATGAACCGGACGTCCTCGTTGACGATGTGCGCCACCTCGTGCCCGATCACTCCCTGCAGTTCGTCCCGGTCGAGCCGCCGCAGGAGGCCGGTCGTGACCGCGACCGACGCCTTGCCCCGCCGGAACCCGACCGCGAACGCGTTGGGCGCCTCCCGGTCCACGACGAAGACCCGAGGGGGCGAGCCGAGCCCCGACGCGATGGTCATCTCCTCGACGACGTTCCACAGCCGCGGAGCGTCCTCCTTCCGGATCTCCCTGGCGTCCGCCGAGAGGAGGAGCACGTCGTCGCCCCCGAGGAGCGCGATCGCGGAAAGGACCAGGAAGAAGACCAGGCCCACGACGGCGCCGGCCGCAGCGCCTGCCCCGGGATCCATGAACACGCCGATGCCGGCCCCGAGCGCGACGAGAAGCACCCCCATCGCGGCGAGCAGGAGCAGCGACCTGCGCCGGTTGCCTGCGATCGCCTCCCACACGCGCGCACGCCCTCGGAGCAGTCCGGCTCAGAACCTGACGGCGGGCGCCTCCCTCGCGGCCTGCTCCTGGAGCTCGAAGAAGGGCTCCTCCCCGAAGCCGAACATCGAGGCGAGGAGGTTGGTCGGGAAGCTCTGGACCTTCGTGTTCATCCGCATCACCGAGTCGTTGTAGAACTGGCGCGCGAAGCCGATCCGGTTCTCGGTGGACGTCAGCTCCTCCTGGAGGGCGAGGAAGTTCTGGTTGGCCTTGAGGTCCGGGTACTGCTCCACGAGGAGCATGAGCCGCCCGAGGGCGGCGGTCAGCTCCTGCTCGGCCTGCGCCCTGCCCTCGACGCCCTGGGCGGAGACCGCCTGCGCCCGGGCGCGCGTGACCCCTTCGAGGGTCGCCCGCTCGTGCGCGGCGTACCCCTTGACGGTCTCGACGAGGTTCGGGATCAGGTCGTGCCGGCGCTTGAGCTGGACGTCGATCTGGGACCAGGCGTTGCGCACCTGCTGCCGCAGGCGCACGAGGGCGTTGTACGCGCCGACGAGAAGCAGCACGCCCCCGACCACGACGGCGAGAAAGAGGATCGCCACGAGGCTCATGTCAGTCTCCTCGACCCGCGGCACCGAGTTCGTGCCGGTAGACCCTGGCGAAGAAATCCGAGATCGCCTGCCGCTCGCCCTCGCCGAGCCCGCGGACGAGAGAGCCGATCTCTCCGCGATCGAACCAAAGACCGTGCCCGAGACGGCAGCGGTCCACGACCAGCCCCTCCTCGAGGCCGACCGGGAGCGGCTCGAGCCTCCGGCGGCAGCGGGGGCAGCGGCGCGGGCCGCGGCGGCCGCGGGTGCGGGCCGACAGTGCCTCCCGGATGCGGCGCGTGCCCACGCCCGCGCCCTCGGCGAGAGCTTCGAGCTCGCCCGCGTCGAGCCAGCTCCCGCCGCAACGGGAGCAGTGGTCCACCTCGACCCCGTCGAGCTCGAGGACGAGGAGCGCCGTCCGGCACGCCGGGCAAGCGGGCTCGCTCACGCGGCGCGCAGTGTAGCCGACCCCCGCCCGCTCGGGAAGGACCGCGCAGCCGCACCTCACGCATCCGGGAACAGGGTCCTTTGCCTCCGGCAGTCCCTCACGGGCGCGAAGGAGCGTCGGTGGATCGGGCAGGGGCCCAGGCGGCGGAGCGCGTCGCGGTGCTCGGCGGTGGGGTATCCCTTGTGCGCGGCGAAGCCGTAGCCCGGGAAGGCCGTCTCGTAGCGCCTCATGATCTCGTCCCGCGCGATCTTGGCCAGGATCGAGGCCGCGGCGATGGCGTGGCATCTCGAATCCCCGCCGACGATCGCCTCCTGCGGGATCGCGATTCCCGGAATGGTCCTCGCGTCCACCAGGACGTAGTCGGGCACCACCGGCAGCGCGCCGACCGCCCGCCGCATGGCCTCGAGCGCGGCACGGTACACGTTCAGACGATCCACCTCCCAGGGCTCCACGATCCCGAGCGCGTGCGCGGCGG
>JBBIHW010000160.1:0-7377 GCA_037446795.1 Acidobacteriota bacterium | reverse complement strand
ACCTGCCTGAGGGCGTGGTGGACCAGGCGGGTCAGGACCCCGCGCCCGTTCACGATGCCCGTCAGGTTGCCCACCGTGTCGTACTGGAAGTCGGTGCGGAGGAGCGCCGGGGGAGGATCGGTGGCGTTGTTGCGGCTGCCGCCGCTCGATGTGTCGAGCAGCAGCGTCTTGAGGTAGCCGCCCGTGGTGGCGTCGAGGCTGCGGCCGTCCGGCGGAGCCGATGTCGGCGTGCCGTCCCCGTCCGGGTCGTTCTCGGGATAGTAGGTCAGCTCGTGCCGGTTGTCTTCGGCGTCCACGATGGCCACGATCTGGCCGAAGCCGTTCCACTGGATGCGGGTACGGATGTCCTGGACCGTGTCGCCCTCGATGGTCGCTTGCTGCGAGTCGGCCAACAAGTTCACGGCGGGCGGGGTGACGAGGACCAGGCTGCCCCGAGCCTGCTGGGTGAGGCCGTCGCCGTTCAGATCTCCCAGATCGAAAACGGCGCCCGCCAGGGCGATCTCGTGCTCGGCAGCATACGCGCTGATTCCGTTGGCTGCGGGGTCTCCCTCCTGAAGATCGTAACGGTAGCGCGTCGTATAACGCTCCGGCGAGCTCGCCCCGCCGTTCTGAGGCACGTAGAGGGGGTCGTTGCCTCGGGGATCCACCGCCGTCGCGAGCTGGTTGAAGACGGGCTCGTACGTGTGGCTCCAGACGATGTCCGGGATCTCGCCGCCGCGGCCGTCCCCCCGGCCTCCCGAGGAGACGGGGTCGGCGACGAAGCGCACCTCCAGCAGATTCCCCTCGCGGTACCGGTCGAGACCGGGACGGTCGTACACGAATCGCGCGCGGCTGCCCGCCGGCCAGCGCACCTCGACGATCTCGCCCTCTGCGTTGTAGCTGAACTGGGTCGTGTAGTCGGGCTCCCCCGGCCTCAGATCGCGGTTGGTGGAGTCGGTGCGCGACAGCAGATGGCCGGCGTGGTTGTGGAGGAACTCCTCGAGGTTGCCGTTGCGGTCCGTCACGGTCGCCTTGCGGCGCGCGAGCCCCGGATCGCCGGGATCGGCGCCGGGATTGAGGGCCTCGTAGGCGTAGGTGAGGGTCCCCCCTGCTGCCAGCCCGGTGCCATTGATCCCGCCGATCGTCTGCGAGACCACCCGGTCCTGCTCGAATCCCGACGCACCGTAGGTGTTCTGCAGGAACGGAGGGCCGGCGCTCGCCGCCTCCTCCGGAGCGGTGACCGACAGGAGGTTGTGGTCGAGCCTGTCGTCCGGCGACCCCGAAGAGTAGGCATACCGGGTCCGCTTGCCGTCGGGGAAGTCGTTGCCGTTGGGAGTTCCCGTGACCACGGGGGACCGGACCTCGACGAGGTCGCCCGCGCCGTCGTAGGAGTACAGGACCTGGCGGCCGGCGTGGTCCGTGACCGAGACGACTCGCCCGCTGGCGTCGTAGCCGAGGGAGACGACCCTCCCGAGCGTGTCCACGACCTTCTCGAGCAAGCCCTGCCTGTCGTAGAGGAAGCTCACGCGGTTGCCGTTTCGGTCCTCGGCGGATTCCAGGGCACCCTCGACGTTCGATCCATCGAGGCCGTGGAATCGGAGGATGGTCCCGTGCGGGTCTCGCAGCGTGAACGAGCCGTCCGGCCTCTCCCGGAGCACCGCGTATTGCCCCGACGGCGAGGTGAAATGGGTCGAGTCCACGCGCATGAACCGCTCGCGCCGGCCCGTGCCGTCCAGGTGAAGGATGTCCGTTCCGAGCGCCTCGAGCCTCTGGTTGGCCACGAAGTCCCAGCCATGGCCCATCGGTCCATCGTATTGGATCTGGCTCCGGTAGGTCCTCGTGAACCGGAACGGGATCGGAGACTCGGGATCTGCGCACATCCCGACGACCGCCATCTTCCCGTACGAGAAACACGTCCCCACCCGCTGCCCCAGCGGCAATTCGTTCGCGGACACGCTGGACGTGGTTCTGTCCTCGACGGTCAGGTCCGAGGCCTGGAGGACGAACTCGCCCGTGTGGAGCGTGACGGCCGTCGCCTCCCTCCGGCTCGACCAGGGACGCATGCTCGGGTTGCGACGCGGCGTCAGACCGTCCTCGACGCCGTCGCCCGGATCCCCGTTCGGCGTGAACTCGAAGAACCTCCGCGCGGGAATGCAGGACTCCGAGGCCTCGCGATCCTGGCCCGCGCTCGAGGCCCCGAGCGAGCCCTCGCCCGACCTGTCGAAGGCGCTCACCAGGATCGTGACCGTCTCCCCAGGGGCGGGCGTCTCCGGCACGGACGTCCGGGTCCCTCGCACGGATCCCCGGTAGCACGTCCCGTAGTCGCCCGCCCGGACACCGGCGATGGAGCTCTGGTAGACGTGATAGCCGGTGGCGCCCGGTGCCGCATCCCAAGCAACGGTCACTTTGTCTTCGAGCCGCAGGTGGGTCGCTTCGGGAGGAGCGGCCCAGCAACTCGCCCACGAGAACACAACGGCGACCGAGACACCGAGCAGACTGCGCATCCACGTACCCCTCCGCCGAACGCCACGGGTGTGCAGTCCGTGTCCACCCACGTGTGTGGCGCCTCCGGCCCCGCGAGAGCGGTTTGCACGGGGCGTGCCCGCTGCGGCGTGTCGTTCGGTCGCGGGGCGTGCGCGCCGGGGCGAGCCACAGGTCCAGGGATGTTCTCCCCACGTGTGGAGAGTCGCCCCTCGTGCGGGGGCCGGGTGCGCGCCGGGTTCCACCGCTGGAGCCGACAGGAAGCCTGGCGAGATGTCCCGACCGAGAACGGATCGAGCGCTGAGCCGTCGCTGGTCTGCCGGTCGAGGAGCCATGCGGTTCCGCGGTCGGTGGGAGGATCGCCGCGGTCGTAGCCTGCGCGCCGCAGGGCGAAGACGGACTGCCCGGTGGCGTGCGCGTTTCCGCCGCCGGAGGAGCTCCGCAGCTTCCAGGATCCATCCGCCAGCTGCTCGGAGGCGAGAAGGTCGCGCATCCGCACGACGTCGGCGTCCGAGCTCGTGGCGCCCGACTCGCCGAGGCCCGCGAGAAGCATCGCCTTGTCCTGCGTCGTGAAGCTCGAGGGCGACCTCCCCACGTCGTCCCGACGGTCGAGGGGTTGCCCCGTTCAAGGGGAAGCAGCCGCTGTCCTCCTGGCCGTTCGCACCGTCCACGAGCATGTCGGCGAGCGCCCGGATCGTACCCGGCCTCGCCGGTGTCAACGGGAGGCGCCGGTCGCGGGGGAACGGTGCGCGCGGACCGTTGTCTCCGTTCCCGCAACGCTACAGGCGCCGAGCCGCGGCGGGGATCGCCTGCGGCGCCTCGTCCGCCGCCTGGAGCGGTTTCTCGAGCCGCGCGACGACGGACTTGAAGGCCGGCGTCCCGGACTCGGGGTCCACCCGCCGCGGGACGATCGCGTTGGCCTCGGGGTAGTACATGGCGAGGTTCCCCGGAGGGAGGTCGGCGAGGGCGACGACGACCCGAAGGCGACCGCCCTCGGTCGCCACCACGACCGGGTCTCCCTCGCCGAGCCCCAGCCGCGCCGCGTCCGTCTCGTTCATCAGGACCACGTCGCGGCGCGTGGTGCCTCGATAGAGATCCTCCTCTTCGTAGACGACCGTGTTGAACTGCCC
Organism: Acidobacteriota bacterium; assembly: GCA_037446795.1. Taxonomy (GTDB): domain Bacteria; phylum Acidobacteriota; class Polarisedimenticolia; order Polarisedimenticolales; family JBBIHW01; genus JBBIHW01. The sequence goes on along the minus strand of JBBIHW010000160.1, from coordinate 3,787 downwards.
TTCCGATCGGATCGTCATCAGGCGGAACTCGCCCTCCCTCGGCCGAAAGGAGGGCAAGGCGGGGACGGCGGCCCTCGCCCGTCCCGAGGGGGTCGCGAACCGCGGCTCGTGGAACGTGCGGCCCGCGACGTGGAACTCCCGCCCTTCCCCGTCGAGCCGAGCGATGGCCTCGTAGCCCGGGACGACCCTGGCGATCGCCTCACGGATGGCGCGGTGGTCCTTCATCCGCTCGAAGGGGAAGGGACCGTCCGGCAGGACTTTCGCCGCGAGGGCACAGACCACCTCGACCTCGCTCTTGAGGTCGCCCGCGGGTGGATCCCCGCCCCCCGCGGACATGCGCACGTAGTTGAACATGCTCTCCTGTGTCGTCGCCTGCAGCTCCTCGTCGCGGGCGAGCACCGGCAGCAACAGCGTCGTCCGCCCGCGGCCGTGGACGTGCCCCTCGTTGAGCTTCGTCGAGAGGTAGGCTGTCAGACCGATCCGCTGCAAGGCCGAAGCGGCCCAGGCCCGGTCCGGGTTCGACGCGAAGAGGTTTCCGCCGAGCAGCACGGCCGCGCGGATCCTCCCTTCGGAAGCGGCGACCATGCAGCCGTACGTGTCGAGCCCTTTCGCAGCCGAGGGCACGCCGTACGTCTCCTCCATCTTGCGAGCGAAGGCCTCCTTGAGGGCAGGGCTGAAGCCGACGGAGCCGACCCCCTGCACGTTGCTGTGCCCGCGGATCGGCAGGAGCCCGCAGCCCTCGCGACCCACCCAGCCTCGGCCGAGAGCGAGGTTGGCGAGCGCCGCCACGTTGGCGACGCCGTGCTCGTGGTGGGTGAGGCCCATGGCCCAGAGGAGGATCCCGCGCTTCGCGCGAGCGATCGCCTCGACGGCGCGGTCGAGCTCCCCTCGGGGCACGCCGCAGAGATCCAGCAGGTCTTCCCACCGCGCGGCGCGGGCGTCCTCCTCGACCGCCTCGAACCCTTCCACGTGCTCCTCGAGGAAGGCGCGGTCCTCGGCGCCTCGCTCCAGCACGCCTTTGAGAAGGGCTTTGAAGAGCGCGATGTCCGTCCCGACGTTCGGCTGCAGGTAGATGTCCGACACCTCCGAGCCGAACATCAGGCTCGTCGGCCGCGAGGGGATCCGGAAACGGACGAGGCCGAGCTCCTTGAGCGGGTTGACGACGATGACCGTCCCCCCGCGCCTCCTGAGGTCCACGAGCTTGACGATGAGCCGGGGGTGGTTCGAGGCGGGGTTCGCGCCGGCGACCAGGGCGAGGTCCGCGCGGTCGAGGTCTTCGAGGACGACCGTCGCCGTCCCGGTGCCGAGCAGGCGCGAGAGGGCCACCGAGGACGCGTTGTGGCAGTAAAAGGAGCAGTTGTGGACGTTCGCCGTGCCGTAGGCGCGGGCGAACGTCTGCAAGAGGAAGGCGGCCTCGTTCGAGGAGCGACCGGAGCTGTAGAAGAAGGTCTCCTCGGGCAGCGCCTCCCTGAGGCCGGCGGCGACCCGGTCGAGCGCTTCCTCCCAGCCGATCCGCCGGAAGTGGGTCTCGCCGTCCCGCCAGAGGAGGGGAAAGGCCAGGCGGCCCGCGCGCTCCAGCTCGATCGAGCTCCACCGCTCGAGCTCGGCCACGGAATGCTCGCGGAAGAAGGACTCGGGAATCGGCCGCTGCATGTCGCCGGCCTGCGCCTGCACGGCCTTCTTGCAGACCTCCGGGAAGCGGCGCTGCTCGTTGGTCATGCCCCCGAGCTGGCCTCCCATCCCGTACGCGCAGCTCTTGCAGGCATTGCGGGACCGCAGGCGCCGGTAGAGGCGCAGAACGCCCCCCGCCTCGCGCCCCTTGCGCAGCGCGTAGGCGATCGCGGCGATGCCTCCCCCCGCCGACACTCGCGGCCCGGGCATGGTCGGCTTCCTTTATACACGACTTCCTCGCACCGTGGCCGGGGGGCGGAGTCGCACGGGGAGCGGGCCGAGCCAGGTCGCCTCCCCCCGCGCCGAGAGCCGGAAGGCTGCCCCGCGCAGCAGCACGCCGGCCCGTGCCGCGGACCGCAGGGCGCGCGCGAAGTCCGGGTCGGTCGCTTCGTTCGGAGCCACCGCGCGCGCGCCCTCCCGCTGGACGACGAACAGGACGGCGGCCTGCCCCCAGCCCGGACGTGCGCCTCGAGCTCGGCGACGTGGCGCGTGCCGCGCGCCGTGGGAGCGTCAGGGAAGAGAGCGATGCCGTCCTCGACCAGACTGACCGACTTGACCTCGACGAGAAGCTCGGGCGCCCCCTCGCGAACGAGAAGCAGGTCGAAGCGGCTCCCGCCGCGGCGGACCTCCCGACGCACCGCGCAGCGCCGGGGAAGACCGCGGACCCTCCCCGCTCGAACGAGCCTCTCGGCCAACCGGTTCGCGAGACTCGTGTTCACCGACACCCAGCACGCGCGCCTGCCCGGAGCGCGGACGAGCGCCACGGTGAACCGGGTCTTCCGGCCCGGGACGGGCGCGGGCCGCAAGCGAAGCCGAGCGCCAGGCGCCAGGAGCTCGCGCAGCCGCCCCGGGTCGGCTAGGTGCGCCCGGACGCGCCGGCCTCCACCGAGCTCCGCCACGACCAGGAACCTGTTGGGCCGGGACACGAACCGGGCGGCGACGTACACGGGATCGGCACGGCCGGCCCGCGGGTGCCTCACGCGGACTCGTATACAGGATCCAGGGACGGACGGGCTCGGACCCCTCGTGCGAGCGCGGGGTGGATCCTGGCTCCGAATCGCCGGAAGGGGAGTCCCGTGACGACCCGGCACGTTTCCGAGATGAGCCGAAAAGACCACGCGATCGTCGGCCTCGGGCAGGGGACCTCCTTCGTGGACCTCTCCTCCGAGACGGGCGGCGGCTCGGCCCGGTTCCGCGCAGCCTGGCCCCCGCGGAATTCGGCGGCGCTCCTGCGTCCGGTCGGACGCGGCGGCCGCCTCTGCCGCCTGTTTCGTCCGCCCGGAAGAACACCGGCGCAGCGCGTCATTGGGTCAGGTAGGCGAACAGGTTCACGCTGACCGCCTTGTCCGCCGTGTCGTAGAAGAACACGCGGTAGCGTGGAAAGCCGACCTGGTGGCGCACGGGCACCGAGGCGAAGTAGGCGGCCGGGCCGGAGCCCGACGCAGCCGTCACCTCGAGGGCGAACTGGACCTGGCCCTTCTCCTCGAAGGCGCGGACGATGGACTCCTCCTCGGGGATGAGGATCGCGCCCACGGCCCCGGCCCGGTAGACTTCGCCCTTGGTCTCGCCGTTGAGGCTGAGGGAGACCGAGGTGAAGCCGTCCGCGGCGATCGTGCCGCCCGGGATCAGGTGGAGGGTGTCCCTGGGGCTCACGGGCGGGACGAGCACTTCGGTCAGTCGCGCGAGGCGGGCGTGGGGGATCGGACCTCCGACCTGGACGGTCCCCTCGACCGGGAAGACCCCGGGGAGGTTCGTCACGAACACGCGCTGGATCTCCTGGCCGATCGCGCGCGCTCCCGGCAGGAGCAGCACGAGGCCGAAACTCGCGGCGGCGGCCAGAAGGAGGACGAGTCGTCGGGGATTCATCGGGTACTCCTCGGGCCCTCTTCGGCGATGAGGGCTGGATCGGGCGAAAGGTTGCTCGGCGTCTCATTCTACCGGCGGGAGAACACCCCAGCCGTCGCGCGGGACCTGCTCGGCCGCGTGCTCTGCCGCGCGCTGCGCGGCGGCCGGGTCGTCCGCGGCCGCCTGGTGGAGGTCGAGGCGTACGACGGGCCCGCCGATCGCGCCAGCCCCGCAAGCCGCGGCCTCACCCCGCGCACCGCGCCGATGTTCG
>JBBIHW010000159.1:0-7379 GCA_037446795.1 Acidobacteriota bacterium | reverse complement strand
GCGAGGCCCTGGCCGACTCCCGCGAACGGGACGCCCCCGCCTTCGCCGCCTCCGCCCTCGCGGTCCTCTCGCGGGCGCTGCGGCGGGCGGGCGAGGAGGCCGCGGCGAGGGAGGCTCGCGAGGAGGGGCGCCGCCTGCTCGAGGACGCCGCGGCGCGGATCGAGAATGCCGAGGCCAGAGCGGACTTCCTCGCGAGGCCCGCCCACGCGGGACTTCGCGAGGAAGCCGCTCCCGCCGGCGACACGGCGCGGCTGCTGACGCTCTACGACATGATCCGCGTGCTCAACTCCACCACGGACCCCGAGCGCCTCCTCGAGTCCATCCTCGACCTGGCGCTCGGAGCCGTCGGCGCGGAGCGCGGGATGATCCTCCTGCGCGACGAGGAGCGGGCGCCCGGCGACGAGTTCACCGTCCGCCTCGCCCGCAACCTCGAGCAGGCCACGGTCCGCGACGCCGAGGGTTACAGCCGCACGATCGTGGCCGAGGCGGGCGCCGGCCGCTCGTTCCTCGCCGTGGACGCGGGCTCGGATCCCCGCTTCCGCGACCTCGCCAGCGTGAGCCTGTTCGGCATCCGCTCCCTCATGTGCGTCCCGCTCCGCTCGAGAGGCCGCATCATCGGGACCGTCTATCTCGACCGGAGGCAAGGCGGCCGGCTGTTCCGCCCCGAGGACCTGCGGTTCGTGGAGGCGTTCGCCGACCACGCGGCGCTCGCCCTCGAGAACGCCCGCGCGCGGTCGCGCCTCGAGCTCGAGAACCGCCGCCTGCAGGAGGCCGCGCGGACGCGAACGGAGTTCGGGCGCATCGCCGGGCGGTCGCCCGGCATGCAGCAGGTCTTCTCGCTCATCGAGCGCTACGCGACGTCGGACCTCCCGGTCCTGATCTCGGGCGAGAGCGGGACCGGCAAGGAGCTCGTCGCGAGGGCGATCCACGATCACGGGCCTCGCCGGGACCGGCCGTTCCTCGGCGAGAACTGCGCCGCCATGCCCGAGAGCCTGCTCGAGACCGAGCTGTTCGGGCACGTTCGCGGCGCCTTCACCGGAGCCGAGCGGGACCGGCCGGGGCTGTTCGAGCTCGCGCACGGCGGCACGCTGTTCCTCGACGAGGTCGGCGACATGCCCCTGTCCATGCAGGCGCGACTCCTGCGCGTGCTCGAGGACGGCGAGGTCCGAAGGGTCGGGGCGGACAAGACCGCGACGGTGGACGTACGCGTGCTCGCGGCCACGCACCGCGATCTCCAGGCCGAGGTGCGCGCCGGGCGCTTCCGGCTCGACCTCCTGTACCGGTTGCAGGTGCTGTGCATCGAGATCCCGCCCCTGCGGGAGCGGGCGGCGGACATCCCGCTGCTCGTCGCGCACTTCCTGCGAGAAATCTCGCGCGAGACCAGGCAACCCGGCCGCGAGATCGCCCCGGAGGCGCTGTCCCTGCTCGTGCGCTACGCGTGGCCGGGCAACGTGCGCGAGCTCGAGAGCGCGGTCCGTCGGCTCGCGCTGCTCGCCGGGGAGGGGCCGATCACGGTCGGGCTCATCGAGTCCGATCCCGCGCTCGCTCGCACCCTCGCCCCGGGCGCCGAGGCCCGGCAGCCGGCGATCTCCCTCGCCGCAGCAGAGAGGGAGCAGCTCGAGCGGGCGCTCGCCGCCGTCGGGGGGAGCCGCACGGCCGCGGCCCGCCTTCTCGGTATCTCCCGGGCCACGATGTACCGGAAGATGAGGCGGCACGGGCTTTAACCCACGCCTCCTCGTACCTAGTCAGATTACAATAACGCAATTCGTCGAAACTGTGGTGGGACATCTTTACATTTCGACTTGTGACATTTGACTTGTCGGATTCCGAACATACGTTTTCCGTGTCGTACGGCCTCTCGGCCCAATGTCAAGGAGGTGGGCCATGAGCCTCGTCACGGGACGTTACCGGAAGCTGGCGGCTGCCGCGGGTGGCGCAGCCGTCGCCGCCAGCATGGCGCCGGCCGTCTGCGGGACGACCCCCGGGCATCCCGACCTCGTGCTCGAGCCGGTCTCTGTCGCGGGCGACAGCATCGTGGTCATGATCTGGAACACCGGGCTCGGCCCGCTGAGCGGCGTCCTTCGCGTCGAAGCGGCGGTTTCGAACGGGATCGGCTCGTCGTCGAGCCGCTTCCTCGTCGGCGGGGGGCAGAAGATCTTCGTCCAGGTGGCGATGGGCTCGCCGGTGCGCTCGGTGCTCGAGCTGGGCGCGGTCCTCGACGACGGCGCCCCGTTCTAGCTGCTAGATAGGCCGTCGAGCCTGGTCTCCTCCCGCGACCCGGCCGCCGGCCCGCGAGGGCCGGCGGCCTCACTTCTCGTCCAGGATCTCGATTCGGTCGGGGGCGTTGGGAACCACGCACAGGAACTCGAAGGGAGCCTCGACGACCTCGTAGCTGTGCGGCGTGCCCGCCGGGATGAAGAGCACGTCTCCCGGCGAAGCCTCGTGGACCCGGTCGCCGATGCTCACCCTGGCCCGACCCCGCAGCACGTACTGCTCGTGTTCGACCGAGTTGCGATGCCGGGGCATCCCCCCTCCCGGTCCCATCGCGAACCGCCTGAGGGTGAAGTTCGGGGCTCCCTCCTCCGGGCCGATCAGCACCTGCACGCGCGTCGCGATCCCGGCGCCGACCTCGCGGCTGGCGACCGCGTCCGCGCGGCGGACCACCCCGATCCCGCTCCGATCTTTGCCGGCCCCTGCCATGGACGCTCCTTTCCGCAAGCCATTGTAACCCCTCTCACTCCGTGGCCAGGCGCAGGAGCGCGAGGGCGAGACCCTCGGTCGCCCTCTCGAGCCTCTCGAGGTCGAGCGTCTCGGGCGTGTCGGCCGGCGTGTGGTAGTGGGGATTCCGGTAGAAAGCGGTGTCCGTGACCATGACCGCGCGGTAGCCCTCCTTCCAGAACGAGGCGTGGTCGCTCCACGAGACGCCGGGAACGACGCCGAGTGTGGCCGCGCGCTGGGCGGGCATGTCGGTGGCCTCCCGGAATGCGGAGACGAGCCGGCGCATGGCCCGGCGCGAGCGCAGGTTCGAGACGAACGCCACGAAGTCTCCGCGGTCCGGGTAGAACCAGCGGAACAGCGGCGGGTAGAGCTGGGTCCCGGGCGCGGCGTCGTAGTAGCCGATGCTCTCGAGGGAGAGCATGAGGGCGATGTCGTCGCCGCGGGAGCGCGCCCGCCTCGCGTAGAGACGGCTCCCCATCGCGCCCGTCCGGAAGAACGGGGGCTCCTCGTTGGCGAACGCCACGAAGCGCACCTCCCGCGACAGCCGCTCCCGCGCGAGCCGACCCGAGATCTCGAGCAGCGCCGCCACGCCGCTCGCATCGTCGTCCGCCCCGGGCGAGCCGGGCACCGTGTCGTAGTGGGCGCCGGCGAGCAGGGCCGGCCTCGCCGGGCCCGCTCCCCGGGCGGTCGCCTCGAGGTTCCAGCAGGTCGTGCCCGCGGCCTCGAAGCCCTGCCGTGACACCGCGTATCCCTGGGCGCGGAACGCCTCCTCGATGTAGTCCGCCGCCCGGGCCAGCGCGGCGGGGCGGCCGACGTGGCGCTCCCCGATCTCGGTCGCGAGGAAGCCGACATGCGCGGCGAGCCGCGCTCGAGCCGCCTGGCGAGGGTCAGAGGCCCCGGCTCGCTCCATCTCCTCGCTCGACAGCCGCAGCCCGCACGCGCCGAGGCTGTCTCGGAGCTGCGCGACCGTGTTGGCTCCGACGATCGGGGCCGCCACCACCGGCTGGCTCAGGAGCCACGCGAGAGCGACCTGTGCCGCGGTTCTCCCGCGCTCCTTCGCGATCCGCTCCACCTCGGCGAGCGCGCTCCAGGCCCGCTCGTCCTCGTAGTATCGGCGGCGGATCGCCTCGGCCCTGGCGCTGTCCGGAGTCGGCGCGCCGCGCCGGTACTTGCCCGTGAGGAACCCGGCGGCGAGCGGACTGTAGGGGATCACCCCGACCGAATGCCGCTCGCAGAGCCCGCGCAGCTCCGTCTCGAACTCGCTGCGGTGGACGAGGCTGTAGCGGGGCTGGAGGGAGTCGTACCGCACGAGGCCGAGCCGTTGGCTCGTCCCCAGGGCCTCGGCGAACCTCGAGGCCGCGTGGTTCGACGCCCCCACGTAGAGGACCTTCCCCTGTCGGACCAGGTCGTCGAAGGCGCGAAGGGTTTCCTCGAGCGGTACGCTCGGGTCGTCGTGGTGCGCCTGGTAGAGGTCTATGGTGGACGTGCGCAGGCGCCTCAGGCTGTCCTCGACGGCCTCGAGAATGTGCTTGCGACCCAGGCCCTCCCCGTTCGGGCCCGCCCACATGCGACCGTGGACCTTGGTGGCGACGACCATCTCGCGCCGGTTCCGCCGCGACTCCATCCAACGCCCGAGGATCTCCTCGGCAACGCCACCGGGGTTTCCCGGCGCCCACGAGGAGTAGATGTCCGCCGTGTCCACGAAGTTGCCGCCGGCCTCGAAGAACGCGTCGAGGATGTCGCACGAGGTCTTCTCGTCCGCAGTCCAGCCGAACTGCATCGTGCCGAGGCACAGCTCCGACACCTTCAGTCCCGTGCGACCCAGGTTCCGGTACTCCATGTCGCATCCCATCGCGTGCTCGGCTCGACACGCCGAACGGCGGTACAGGGTCTTCCGTCCGGCCGCTCTCCCTCGACGGCCGCAGGGCAGGCGGCGCCAGGACGCCCCCGGGGCCGCCGGGTTCCGGGACGCCCGAGATCCCGAGCCCCCGAGAGGTTGACGGCGCCGGCCGTCCGCGCATACCCTGCGTTGAAACACGGTGCAAGGAGGCGGGACGCATGGCGTTCGGGCCGGAGGACATCCGAGCGAATCGGGACTACTTCGCCGCCAAGCTGCGCGCCGAGCGGCAGAAGTTCGACGTCGTGAGGAAGGTGCGGGAAGGCAAGGGGGACTTTCTCCTGCTCGACATCCGCGGCCGCCAGGCCTTCGAGCGCGGCCACATCCCCGGCGCGTGGTGCCTGCCTGCGGACGAGGTGGACGCGCTCGCCCCCCAGCTCCCGCGGGACCGAGAGCTGGACGCGTACTGCTGGCACCACACGTGACACATGTCGGCGAGGGTGGCTCTGCAGTTGGCGGAGCGCGGGTTCTATGCGAAGGAGATGAACTCCGGCTGGAAGGAGTGGACGGCGGAGGACCTGCCGATCCACGAGGGCCGCGCCGAGGCCCTTCGCTGCTCCTGCAGCGACCCGTGAGGCGAGCCCCGCCCGCGCGCGCCGGTATCGGCGGCTCCCGCAGGGAAAAGCCCTGAACCATCGGGTGCTCGCACCCGCTCGTGGGGAGCGACCCATACCGGGAGGAGGCCACGCACTCACCGAGAGGCCTCCCTCTCGGGAGGCTACGGCGAACCGCCCGCGGGGTCAACCCGGATCTCCGCCCCGAGCGCGGCCGGAAACCCAGGCGATCCGAACCCCTCCGCCCGCATCTCCGCCCGCAGGGTTGACACGAGACGGCGAACCCGTATTCTCTGCAACTGAAGTACCGGCAGCGCGAGCGGCGGCGCCGGGGGTGGAGGGGTGCCGCCGGCTCAGGGGGGAGGTTCGCCCGTGCCGCTCGAGGCGGCCCCGGAGACACTCTCCGGGGTTCGCGGGCCGGCAACGCTCGCCAGCGTGCGTCTCGAGCGCGTCACCGGCGCTCGCTCTGATGGCGCGCGTGCTCATCATAGACGACGCCGACGAGGTGCGTGCCATGCTGCGCGACGCCCTCCAGTCGGCGGGCCACGACGTGTCCGAGGCCACCGAGGGCGAGGCGGGCCTGAAGCTCCTGCGCGACGCGCCGCACCACGTCGTGATCCTCGACATGTTCATGGAGGGGAAGGAAGGCCTCGCCACGATAGAGCAGCTGCGGCGGGAGTTCCCCGACGTCCCGGTCATCGGCGTGTCCGGAGGCGGCGACGTGGGCCCCTTCGACCCGCTGGTGCTCGCCAAGAGGCTCGGCGCAGCCCGAACGTTCTCCAAGCCCTTCGCGATCGAGGAGATCCTCGCCGCCGTGGAGGAACTCGCGGCACCCTGAGAGGCGGTGGTCGGGGGCCCGCCCTTCGGACGCACCCGCCGCGACTTTCGGCGTTCGACTTCACGATTCGGCGGCGACCGATGTAAGGTTCGCCCGCGAGCGCGAAGCCTCCCTCGGCTTCGCCCGCGGAGGGCCCGGAGATGAACGCGAAGAGGATCGTGTGGGGCGGCATCGCGGGAGGATTCGCCTTCTTCCTGGTTCAGGGGGTGGTGCACAGCTTCGTTCTGGCGCACCGCTACGAGATCCTGCGGCAGATGGGCCACATCAAGACGGACCCGCGCGTGCCGTTCTTCATGGCGGCCGTTCTCGTCGTGGACCTCGCCGTCGGCATCGCGCTGGCGTGGCTCTATGCCGCGGCGCGCGGCGGTCTCGGCCCAGGCCCCCGGACGGCGCTCCTCGTGGGGCTCGTGACGGGCCTGCTCTACGGGGTCCCGTCCTTCCTGGCGCACTTCTCCTGGATGCAGGTGGGAGGAGTCGTCTCGATGTGGTGGTCGCTCGACCCGATCGTGGGCTTCACGGTCGCCACGCTGGTCGCCGGCTGGCTCTACCGCGACTAGGAGGACCCGGCGGGCGCTCCGGAAGGCGGCGAGCTACACTTGGAGCCTCCCGGGAGGCCGAGATGATCGCCGCGCGCTTCCAGATCGCCGCACCGCTCCGAGAAAGGCTGGCGATCCCGGTCCTGACCGCGCTCGCCCTGACCGCCGCACCCGCCGAGGCGCGCGTGGAAGTGACGGTGGACGCCGACACGCTCAATACGTTCCTCGCCGAGGCCGGCCCCAGCGAGCTCGAGGCGCGCACGCCGCTCGGCCCGGTGGGGATGGTCCTGTCCGACATGCGCGTGACCGGTTTCGACCCCGCTGCGGGCAACCCGGGCGCGGGCTGGATCCTGGCCTCCTTCCGGCTGCAGGTTCCCCAGGTCGGCGTGGACACGATCGTCGAGCCGCGCCTCTCGCTCGAGGTCGCCGAGCGGGGCGGCTCGAAGCAGTGCATCCTCAAGTTCCAGCGAGCGGCGGTCGAGCTCCAGGGGCTCGGGCGGCTCGACCTCGCCGCGCTGCTTCCCCAGATCCAGCTCACCCCCGGCATCGCCTGGGCGATCGAGACGGCAGCGGGGGCGAAGGAGGTCCGGCCGCGCCTCGTGGACGCGCGAGTCGGCGCCAAGAACATCCGCCTGAGCTTCGACCTGGACATCGGCGTCCCACCGGAAACACGGAAAGGAGGGCCCGTGCCTTCGAAGTGACCGACGGTTCGCTCGAGCGTCTGCTGTCCGACCTGCTGGACCTCGACCGACTGCAGCGGGGCATCATCGCCCCGAACCGCCGGCCCACCGACGTCGCGGGGCTCGTCCGGGCCGCCGTCGAGGAGTTCGAGCATC
>JBBIHW010000158.1:0-7447 GCA_037446795.1 Acidobacteriota bacterium | reverse complement strand
CGACGGAACGGTGTATGGGAATACGCCGTTCCGTGTAATATGGGTGCGGCCTCCAAGCCGGACCCGCCGAATCACCAGCGGTCATCAGTGGTTCGATCCTCATGAACCACGGGTCCCTCCTTCTTGCTTACGGCTCGACGGAACTTGCGGCGGATATCGCACCACCTTCCTTTCCTTACCAGGCAAGGCCTTGACGGCTCGTTGGCGACGGAGAAGAACGGCCTTCTTGGGATTCATGACTTACATCTTCAAAGAAGGCAAGACGCGAGTCAAGCACAATCTGCCCGGCGACAGCACCGCGCCACCGGGGGGGGTCTACGGCTAAATGGGTGGGGCGCCGTGAATCTGGCTGAGGCGGGTCGTTCGAGTCGGTCGCCGAGGGACTCCGCGACGGTCTCAGAAAACTTGGGGAGGGGACAACGCTCGAGCCTGTCTTGCGCCGGCGCGCGGGAGGGGTATATATGGGCGGTTGGAGGGGGGTCGGATGAGACCACGGTCCCGGCCGCATCGGGTCGGGTCGCGCCTCTCGGTCCTCCTCCTTCTCCTCCTCCTTCTCCTCCTCCTTCTCCTTCTCCCGCTCGCGGGCGCGGCCGAGGCCGCGGACCTCGTCTCGGAAACCGTGCCCGCGGCGGACGATCGGGTCACCTTCAAGGTCCCGATCACGGTTCACTTCGCCTCTCCCATCGAACTCGACTCGAACCGGGACGGCGTGTTCACCCCGGTCAGCAGCGCCACGATCGAGGCCGGCGACCCCGACATCGCCATCGAGGTCAACGGAAGCTCCTCGCTGAACAACCTGCGCCTCGAGCGGGATCTCGACGGGGACCCGAGCACGCCCGGCGGCTCTCCCGTGGCCGGGCAGGCGCAGTGGGAGCTGCGCGATTACCCGCCGCTGCTGCGCGTGCGCCCGTCAGCGCCGCTCGACCGCGACGCGCTCTACCGCGTCGTGGTCTTCGAGGGTGCCGATCCCGCGAGCCCCGCCGCGCGGCGCATCGCCGACGGCGCTCCCGCCGAGCCGCACGAGCTGACGTTCCGCACGCTTCCCGCGGGCGCCCAGGGCTCGGTCCAGCACCTGACCTTCGTGCCGCCGAGCCTCGGCTTCGTGGAGGACTACAACGTCTACCTCCCGGCAGGCTACGGTTTGTCGGCGATACAGCGCTATCCCGTTCTCTACCTCCTCCACGGGGGCAACAACGGCGACTGGACGAGCTGGAACAGCGCCGGCGGCGGCCAGGTCGAGGCGATCGTGAACCGCCTGGTGGACGAGGGCGCGATCGAGCCCCTGATCGTCGTCATGCCGGACGGCAATGGCGGCCCGAACAAGTGCCTGTTCTTCCGCTGGCACCACCTCTTCTCGAACGACTACGACGGCGCGTACCTCTACGGCGACTACGCGGCCTACGACCTGCCCGACGACGTGGACGCCCGCTTCCGCACCTTCTCCGACCGGCGCCGGCGGGGAGTGGCAGGGCTCTCCATGGGCGGCTTCGGTGCGGCGAGCGTCGGGTGGGGCCACGTGCCGCGGTTCGGGTTCGTGGGCCCGCTGTCCGCCTGGGAGTGGAGCGCGGCGATGGAGACCCCGCCCGACTACCCCGCGTGCGAGTCCACCCACTGGAACGTGATCGAGGACTTCGGCCCGTGCTTCGGCGCGATGCTGCAGGCCTGCATCGGCCCTGCCGGGAGCACCGATCTCGCGCACATGCGCACCGTGAACGGCTACGACCTCGCCCTGGCGCTGCGGGACCAGGACTTCCGCGGCTCGATCTTCATCGGGCACGGCGAGGCGGACCTGACGGCCACCGTGTCCTGGTCGGACGACGTGAGCTGCGCGCTGGAGTCCCGCGGAGCCGCGCACTGCTACAAGCGACCGCCAGGTGCGGGCCACACCTGGGACTTCTGGAACCAGGCGCTCGAGGAGGAGCTGCTTCCGCGCTTCAACGCCCTCGCCTACTGGGCGGACCTCCCCGCAGGCATCAACACCGACTGCGTCAACCCCACCGTGGACTCGCCGCTCGATGCCGATCTGGACGGCGTTTACGACGACGGGGACGGATCGGGCACGATCGGCGACGCGCCGTGCACGGGGAGCCCGTCGGGCTGCGACGACAACTGTCGCGACCATCCGAACCCGGGCCAGGAGGACGCGGACGGCGACCTCGAGGGCGACGGCTGCGACCTCGACGACGACGGCGACGGCCTCGAGGACGCGGCCGACTGCGCGCCGCTCGACGCGGGGGAAGGCCGGCCCGCAGACACGGGCTCGCTGCGCCTCTCCGGCCGCTCCCCGACGCGCCTCGACTGGGACGACCTGCCGCGCGCCGACACCTACGACGTGACGCGCGGGCTCCTGAGCGAACTCGCGCCGGGCGCGTACGGAAACTGCCTGTTCGACGCCCTCGGCGTCTCGCACGCGGACGACCCCGGTCCTGATCCGCCGGAGGGGGACGGCTACCAGTACCTCGTCCGCGGGGTGGACGCCGGCTGCGGCGGACCGGGCCCGTGGGGCCACGACTCCTCCGGAGCCGAGCGCGAGAACCTCTCCCCCGGTGCCTGCCCGTAGAAGGGAGCCGGGGAGCGAGCGTCGCGGGACGCGTCCCGGCGTTCGATTCGACCTTCCTCGACTGCGGCCCCGCCATCGCGCCGCGAGTCCCGGGCAGCCCGTTCTCGCCCTCGGGGAGAGGGGATGCGAATCGCGACTCCGCACGCGCCGCCGGCCGGAGCCGCCGCGGCCATCGGGACCGGGCTCCTCCTCCCCGCGGCTTCGAGCGCAGGGGCGGCGCTCGACGCACACACGATGCTCGGCGTCGCGGGGCCGCTCGCCGTCCTTCCAAGCTCCTGCTTCGTTCGCCCGAGAGGTCCTGCGAGGCCGCCAGACGGACGAAAAGGCCCCGCGGTTCCAGCCCGCGATCTCGAGCAGCGCGTCCGCCCGCGAGCCGACCCGCTCCGCGAGACGGTGACAGCGGAGGAGAGCGGGAGTTCTCGAGAAGGCGCAGCTGCAGCACCGGCACGACGAGAAGGTCCAGCGCGCGTCGCGGACCGGACGGCCCGGCGCGGTCCTGCTCGTGGACATCGAGGGCCTCGAGGAGTTCAGCGCGGTGCGTGGCCGCGCGGCCGGCGACGAGGTCCCGCGGGAGGTCGCCCGCCTGCTCTGCGCGGTCACCCAGAGAACCGAGGCGACCGGCCGCTGGGGCGCCGACGAGCTCGGGGGCGTTCTGGGCGCGGCCGGCTCGGAGCGTTTCGGCTCGAGCCGGAATCGGAGCCGCGTCCGAGGCCGCGCGATGACCACGGAGCGACCGATCCCCACGTCGCCACCTTCCCTCCCCCTCCGGCGCTTTCGCGACGTGCCTGCCTTCCACCGGCCGGCGCGCGCCTTCGAGCGGCAGGCGGTCAGAGCGCGCCCGAGGTCGCTCCTGACCGAGGCGGAGCTTCTGGATGGTCAGCCTGTTGGAGGACCGCCGCGCCATGGCGGTGTTCGCGGGTCCACCAGGCGCGCCCCGGCGATCCGCCTCGGCAGCGGTCGCGGCTTCAGTAACGCACGTAGGCGCCGACCCCGCCCACCGCTCGCAGCCGTTCGGCCGCGGGGCCCCGCACGAGCTCCACCGCGGCACCGCCCTCCACGGCGCGCTCGGCCATGGCCTCCAGGAGGTCGTCCACGACCTCTTGGAGCGGGCCGCCGCAATAGGCGCACAGGTTCTCCGTCTTGGCGTGAAGGGCGGCGCAGGCCGAGCAGCGCCTCCCGCTGAACGCGATCCCGTCGGCGTAGACGAGCCGGCGCACGCGCCTCTCCCGCAGCGCCCTCAGCGTCGGCTCGACCCCCGTGACGGCCCTGTCGTTCTTCGTCGCGACGGTGATCAGCTCCTCGACGAGCTGCTCCTCGTCTCGCCGCTCGGCCGCCCGCTCGAGCCTGCGCGTCTCCTCGAGCACCTGGCCCGCGGTCGCGTCCACCGGCATCGGCACCGATGCGACAAGACGCGCCTGCAAGGACTTGGGGAGGAGCCTCTCGAGTTCCGCCGTCGCCTCGGCGGGGCCCGCAAGCACGAGCCGGTCGAACCGATGCAGATCCCACAGGCGCTCGGTGAGATCGGCCACGCGCTTGAGGTGGCTGCGGGCGTGAGTGTCGGCCTTTCGCTGGAAGTGGGACTGCGACCAGATCCGGTCCGTGCCTGTCGTCTTCGTGTGGTGGACGCCGAGCGGCGCGAAGGCCTCGCGGTGCTCCTCGATCTCGCCGAGGAAGACCG
Organism: Acidobacteriota bacterium; assembly: GCA_037446795.1. Taxonomy (GTDB): domain Bacteria; phylum Acidobacteriota; class Polarisedimenticolia; order Polarisedimenticolales; family JBBIHW01; genus JBBIHW01. The sequence continues at coordinate 3,209 of JBBIHW010000158.1, read as the reverse complement.
TGAAGAGGCGCGACCGCAGGCGGTCGGTGAGAATGACCCCGTAGCGCTCGTTCTCGTCGAGCAGCTCGAGGAGCGGCCGGATGTGGGGCGCGGATGCCCACCTGGCGTCGCTCCGGACCCTGGCGTGAAGCTCCCGCGACCAGAAGAACTCTTCCGACGCGTCGCAGAACACCACCAGGGCGGCCCCGCGCGGCGTGTAGTCCGACACGAAGCGCCGGACGCGCGCCGCCGCGGAGCCGAACTGCTCCCTCTCTCGGCGGTCCTCGATCCCTCGCTCGACGCAGCGCAGCAGGTTGGCCAGCGAGGTCTCGAAGCCGCGGTTGAGGTTCTCCGCGCGGGACAGGTCAACGTCCAGGTAGACGCTGAGAACGGCGCTCCCCTCGACGGATCCTCGTTCGAGGAGCTTTTCGACCTCGGCTCGCGTGATCATCTGCCAGCTCCGCCAGTGGGCCGCGTGTCTGGATGCTGCCCCGGCGCCAGGACGCGCCGGTCGCCGACGCTCGAGATTCAGCTCCGGTGCGCTCCGGAGCCCCTCCCCGGCTCGCGCCGGCCGCTCGGACCCCGAAATGCCCCGAAAGCGCGCGCAATATACACTGCCCCGCACAAGCGGGCGAGCCTCCCCATCGGGGGGAGCGGGGGGGCGAGGCTCGCGTCAGGCTTTTCCGAGCCGCGCCCGCAGCCACCGGCCGACGTCCTCGACCTCCTCGGGGCACACCTCGTGGCCCATCGGGTAGGTCTTCCAGGACACCTCGTACCCGAGCCGGCGGAGCCGGTCGCGCGACGCTTCTCCGCGGGCCAGGGGAACGAGAGGATCCAGCAGACCGTGGGCCTGGAAGATGGGGGTCCCGCGGTTCGCCTCGCTCGCCCCCGCCTCGAGCCTCTCCGGGGCGGGCAGGTAGGCCGAAAGCACGAGCAGCCCGGCGAGCGGCTCCGCGTGGCCGAGCCCGGCGTGCAGGGCCACGGCGCCACCCTGGGAGAACCCCGCGAGGACGATGCGGCTCGACGGGATACAGCGCTCGGTCTCCCGCTCGAGGAGCGCCCGCACCGCCTCGACCGACTCCGCGAGGCCGCGCTCGTCGTGTTCGGCCACGAGACCAGGGTCGCGGATGTCGTACCAGGCGGGCATGATCAGGCCCATGTTGATCGTGACGGGCCGCCGGGGCGCGTGAGGGAACACGAAGCGCACGCCGAGCGGCTCGAGGCCCAGGTACGGGACGAGCGGCTCGAAGTCGTGCCCGTCGGCACCGAGGCCGTGGAGCCAGATCACCGCGCATCGAGCCGCGCCCCGCGGCTCGACCTCGACGGCGGGCAGGTACGTTCGCCCCGTCAACAGACGCGATCGCCCGCCGCCCGGCAAGCTCCGGGGCGCGCTCTCCAGGGGGAAGGCATCGCCCTCATGGCGCGCGGTCCGCCTCGAGCGCGGCACGGATGGCCGCGTGAGGGTCCTTCCGGAGGGGAGCCCCGTGGGCGAAGCAGAGGGTGGCGAAGGGAAGCCGCAGGAGCTTTCTCGCGGTTCGGCGCGTGCGGGCGGGCTCGTCCTGGTGCTCGTCTCCGACGAACCGGACCCGCTCGCCGTCGTGGAGCAGCACGTCCGCGCAGAACAGGGCCCCGCGGCCGGCCGGCCGGTGGAAGGCGAAGTGAACCTCGGTCGGGCCCGGAGCGTGCACGGCCACGAGCCCGCCCGGGAGGGTCTGACCCTTCCGATACCAGACGTCGGGCTCCTCCTCGAGCCCCTCCGCGCCTCGCGGCGCGAGGACCGGTGCCCCGAACAGGCGCCGGTACCTCCACGCCGACCGCTGGTGGCAGGACCCGGTCAGGCAGATCGCCGACACGCGGCCGAGCGCCTCGAGCGCGCTCTTCGCGAGAGGCAGAGGGTCTATGAGCACGGTCCGCCCGCCCTCGCGGACGGCGTAGGCGTCGCTGCGGAACGCGATCCGGTCGTCGTGGAGCCACCAGTGAAGCAGGCCGGGGACGACGGTCTCCACGCGGCGGCTTCGCGTCGTGGGTTCGGACACGGCCCTACCTCCCGCTCGCCCGTCCCTCGAAGATCGAGGTCCAGGTCTTCGCGTCCTCGCTCGTCTCCTCGTGGCAGGGGTGCGAGGTCGGGAAGGTCTTCTTCATCGTGAACCAGGTGTCCCACCCCTCCACGGTCCCCTTCGCACCGATCGCATTGCCACGTTCGTCGAGCGAGAAGGAGGTGCAGGGGCGCTCCCCCGCGTCGTCGGCCGCGATGCCGATCCCCTCGCTCGGGCGCACGAGGCTGGCTCCCTCCCACCTGCAGAAGACGGGGAACTTGCCTCGAACGACTCGCAGGTCTCGCTCCAGGCGAATCTCCCGCCCGCTCCAAACGGGCCGGGCTTCAGCTCGCCCTCGCCCGACCGGATCCTGACGGAGCAGGGGAGCTCCCCGGTGCTCCGGGCCGGGCCCAGGCGGCGCCGTCGTTCCCCGCTGCGCCGCGCAAGCTGCGATCCCCGCAGCGAGGGGGGCCGTGACCCCGGACGCGGCGAGCCGCGCGCTCGTACTCATGCCGTCCCCGACGAACTCATGGCCTGGAGCCCGGCTTCCGCCGGGGTGACGTTCCGGCCGGGCTCGTCATTCCGGCACCCCTCCCGAACCACCCGGTCATCCGCCCGTCCGGACGAAGAAGACCTTCGCGCGCTCGGCGATCTCGCCGGGCGCGAGCTTCTCCTTGGCCGTGGCGATCGTCCACTCGTGCCCCGAGGGGTCCACGACCGTGGCGGTGCGATCGCCCCAGAACATGTCGGACGGCGGCATCTTCGTCTCGGCGCCCGCCGGTAGACCGCGTCCACATCGGTCACGTAGAGGTAGATCGAGACGGGCGAGCCGCCGTAGGCCTTCGGCGACCGCTTCCCCCACTGCTCGAACTCGTCGGCGAGCATCACGACGGAGTCGCCGATGCGCAGCTCGGCGTGCGCGATGCGGCGCCCGTCCGGCGTGGGCATGCGGAACGTCTCCTCGGCCCCGAACGCTCGCTTGTGGAACTCGATCGCCCGGGAAGCGTCCTCCTCCACCAGGACGGGGTTCACCGTCCGGTACCCTTCAGGGATGGGGCTCACGTTCTGCGCCATGGCTTCCTCCTCCACCGCTCGGCCGACCCCGGATCTCTGCCCGTGTGGGAGGATGCCATTCTAGGCCAAAGTTCCCGCGACTGTTCGGGTCGCAACGCGGGGTAATCCATTGAGCTGCGA
>JBBIHW010000157.1:0-7474 GCA_037446795.1 Acidobacteriota bacterium | reverse complement strand
GGTTCGCCCGCCCCCACGGGCTTCCCCTGGAATCGGATCAGAGGGCGGACGCCGCGCAGGCTCGAGGTGAGAAACGCCTCCTGCGCGCGCTCGAGCCGCTGCAGTCGAACCCGAGTCTCGTGCACGGCGACACCGAGACGGCGCGCCGCCTCGATGGCGAGCGCGCGCACCACGCCGGGCAGGATCCCCTCCCGCACCGCCGGCGTGAACACCTTCCTCCCGCGCACGACGAACAGGTTGCTCTGGCAGCCCTCCGTGAGATGGCCGCGCGCATTGAGCCACAGTCCCTCGTCCGCCCCGCGCCGCTGCGCGAGCTCGAGGCCGAGGACGCGGTCCGCGTAGCTCAACGACTTCAGGCCGACGAGAGGGTCCCTCGGCCCGCGACGCCAGCCGAGAAGGATGGCGGAGACGGGTCTGCCCTCATCGGACGGGTCCATGCGACCGCCGTACACGAAGCAGCCTCCGCCGCGCGTGGCGAGGACCTTGAGCCACCCGAAGCCCCCGTCCACCTCCGCCGCGATCCGCGCCGCCGCCTGCGCCAGCTCTTCGGTCGCCGGCAGCGGCACCGCGAGCTGACGGGCCGAGTGGACGAGCCGCTCGAGATGCTGCTCGAGCTCCAGGGGCGCGGCATCCCGCACGGCCAGGGTCTCGAACACGCCGAGGCCCGACTGCACGCCCGGATCCGCGAGCCCGAGCGACGCCTCCTCGCACGGAACGATCCTGCCGTTCCACCATACCCTGCCCTCGGGCACCGGGAACGTCATCGCGCTTCCTCGGGGTCGAACCCTACCACACGGGCGAGCGGCCGCGCCTTCTCGTTCGACTCGTTCCATTCCGACTCCGGGTCCGAGTCGGCGACGATGCCCCCGCCAGCACCGAGCCGCGCTCGCCCTCCCGCCACCACCACGGACCGGATGAGCAGGCTCGACTCGGTCGTGCCGTCGTCGCCGAACCAGAAGAGCGCGCCGGTGTAGAGCCCGCGGGGCACGGGCTCGACCTCGCGCAGGATCTCGATGGCGCGCAGCTTGGGGGCCCCCGTGACCGAGCCCCCCGGAAAGACGGCCTCGAGGAGGCTTCTGGGACCCGTACCGGCCCGCAGCTCCCCGCGCACGGTGGCGACGAGATGGTGGACGGCGGCATAGGTCCGCAGGCCCCACAGCTCCACGACCTCCACCGAGCCCGTCTCGCACACGCGCCCGAGGTCGTTGCGCTCGAGGTCCACGATCATGAGCAGCTCGGCGCGGTCCTTCTCGGAGGCGAGGAGCTCGGCGGCAAGGGCGCGGTCCTCGCCGGAGGTCGCGCCACGCCGGCGCGTGCCCTTGATCGGACGGGTCTCCACCGTACCGTCCGGCCGCGCGACCACGAACGTCTCGGGCGAGGCCGACGCGAGCGCGAGCCCGCCACACTCGACGAAGGCCGCGCGCGGAGCCGGCGCGGCCGCGAAGAGCGCCGCGTGCAACTGCAGGGCATCGCCTGCCCACCCGATCTCGAACGTCTGCGTCAGGTTCGCCTGGTAGATGTCTCCTTCGCGAATCCGACCTTTGATCCGCTCGACGGCCCGCAGGTAGCGTTCACGGGGCAGGCTCGTGCGAGGACGCCCGATCGTCCGGGCGCGAGGGCGCTCCGACCAGGCTCCGGCCGTCAGGCGCCGGAGGACCGCCTGAGGCGCTTCCGGGTCGCCCGGCCAGGAGGTCTCGAGGCGGACCTCGCCCGAACGCTCGAACGTCAGGCTCGCATCCACCTCGAACGCGAGAAGGCGAGGCTCGAGGTCACCCACGCGGTCCGCGGGCCGATCCAGCGCATCGTAGGCGAGCAGCGCCGCGATGCCGGTACCGGGCGGTCCGCCCGCGGCCCGCCGGAGGGCGACGGCCCGGTCCAGTCGCTCGAGAGCCTCGTCGGCGCGGTGCTCCCCGTGGACCTGCTCGAGCGCGCGAGCCCACGCGGCGACCCGAGTCACCCAGCCTTCGGTGGGATCCGCCCTGCCGTCGAGCAGGAGCGAGGGCCGCCCGCGGCTTCGCAGGCGCGCCACGGCCTCCTCGGGGGTCATCCTCGAGGCGACCTCCCCGCAGCGACGGACGGACTCCAGGGTCGGCATGGGCGGGCCAGCGGCGCGAGTCAGTATGTGCGGATCATGCCGACCACCACGCCCTCCACGCGGACCAGCCCCGCCGGCCCCGACGACGGCTCGACCTCGCCGCGCCGGGAGGACTCGAGGCGCACGTCCGCACCCTCCCGACGGAGGCGGCCGATCCACGCGCCACGGCCCTCGACCGAGGCCACCACGGTCTCCCCGTCCCGGGCGACGCTCCGCTCTTCCACGATCAGGCAGTCCCCATCTCGGAGCTGCTCTTCGATCGCCGCTTTCCCCCGAACCCGAAGCGCGAAGGCCCGGCCGCGGCCCGCGAGCAGCTCCTCGGGCACGGCGATGGCGCCCGACTCCGCCGAGGCCTCGATCGGCTTGCCGGGGACGAAGGTCGCGATCACGGGAACGAAGCGGACGCCGCTCGCGCCGGCGCCTGCGGCCACCTCGATCGAGCGGTTCTGGTTCCACCCGCGCCGGACCAGCCCCTTGGCGACGAGGTGCGTAACGTGCTTGTGGACGGTGGCCACCGAGGACAGGCCGAGAGCGCTCGCGATCTCCTGAAGACTGGGGGAGTAGCCATGCCGGCCGATGAAGTCCTGGATGAAGTCGAACACTTCGCGCTGGCGACGCGTGAGAGCCATCGGCCTGCCCGGACGAAGAGTAGGCGAAACCGTAACGAAAGTCAACGTGGTCGCCCTGCGACAGCGCCACCGAGCCGCCGCGAGCCGCTCTCTTTTTTGCCGAAGTCCGGGGAGGGCCCTATACTGCGTTGCCCCTGATGAACGCGCACGTGCGAAGGACGCCCCAGCGTCCGCCATCGGCCGCCGTCGCGGCACGTGCCCTCGTCGCGGCCACCCTCTTCGCCTCGCGAGCCGCCAGCGGCGAGCCGCCTCCGCTCTCCGACGAGGCATCGCGCATCGTCGAGCGCGAGCGGGTCCGCTCGAGCGTCGAGTCGGTCCTGGCGGAACTGCAGGATCCCCGCACGTGGGCGGACAACGACGTCGCGAGCGTGTTCGACCGGACGGCGCGCACCCTGATGGAGCTCGGCCCGTCCGCCGACGATTTCATGATCGCCGAGCTGGAGCGGCCCCTTCCCACCACGTTCTACACAGCCGCCTACGTGCTCGGTCGGGTCCCGACCCCTCTCGGCACCGAGGCCCTGCAGCGCGCCCTCGAGGTGGCCGAGAACGAGGGCTCGAAGTTCGCTCGCTCCCGCAAGGAGTGGATCGTGTACGCCCTCGCGCTCCAGGGCCATCCGGAGGCTCTGGACCTCCTGGACCGCGCCGAGCCCCGGGTCAGCGCGGCGGAGTTCATGGAGGGGATGCGGCTCATCGAAGTCGTGGCCATGCTCGGCCTTCCGGGCAGCCGGGAGCGACTCCTCGCGCAGCTCGACCGGCTCGCGCAGGAGCAGGGAACCGAGCGGCGGATCGAGATGCGGCTGCGGGCCCTGGGCCGTCTCGCCGACCGTTCCTCGGCGGCTCGGATCGCCTCCTTTCTGTCCCATGCCCACCCGGCGGTCCGCGCCGAGGCGGCGCGCGCGCTCGGGCTTCTGGCGGACCCGGCAGTCGCCGATCACCTCGTGAGAGCGCTCGAGGATCCGGAGGTCACGGTTCGCCTCTCGGCGGTGACGGCGCTGTTCGACCTCAAGCCCGCCGACAAACTCAATCGGCTGCTGGCCAGGCTCGAGGTCGAGCCCCACCCCTCCGTGCGGGCGATGCTCTACCGGACGGTCGCCTCGATGGGCGGGGACGCGATGGTCGAGGCCCTGCGCAACTACTTCGGACGGGAGCCCTACGAGGACCGCCTCGGGCTCGCCGACGCCCTCGGAAACCTGGGAAGCGTCAGGGGGCTGAACATGCTGCGGGCGTCGTTGCGGGACGCGGACGTCGGTGTGGTCGCCCGCGCCATGCTCGCCCTCGAGCGGATCGGGACGCCCGGCGCCGTCGAGAGCCTGCTGGCGGCCCTCGCGGATCCGCGCTGGCCCGTGGTGCAGACGGCTGTGGAGATCCTCGCCAGGTTGGGCGAGAAGCGGGCGGCGCCGCGAATCGCGGAACATCTGCTGCGCCGCGTGCGCGACAAGCCGCTCGACGACCCCACACGGCGCGACGAGGTCTACGAGCTCGGGGATGCCTTGGTGGCTCTCCGCTACACGGAGCCGCTCGACCCGCTCCGGGAGGCCGTGGCCGTCCAGACCGACCCCGAGGTGGTCCGCTACCTCGGCGACCTCGTGGCGCGGCTCTCGCTGCTGCGGGACAACAAGACCTCGATGGCGCGGTGGATCGAGGCGGCGTCCTCCGCCGCTCCGCTCGTCCGCAAGCTCGCCTACACGCGCCTGGCCGATCTCGGGGGGACCGCCGCCGCCCGGGCGCTCGTCTCCGCGTTCGAGCGCGCCCCGATGGACGAGCAGGTCGAGGTCCTGAGGGCCCTCGCCCGCCTCGGGGAGCCCGAGGCGGCCCCGCTGGCCGAGCAGATCCTCGTCGAGGACTCCTTCGACGCGCTCGAAAAGAGTCGGCTGCGCGCGATGGCCGCCTGGGTCGCGAGGAGGATCGGCGGCGAGCGCATGCGCGCGGCGCTCCGGCGGTCCGCCGAGCGGCGCGAGGGGCAGGACATCTACGTCCTCACGTACCTGGCCGTCCTCGACGGTCCCGAGGCGCTCCCGCTGCTGCGCAGCGTGCGCGGCCCGCGGCTTCGCTGGTTCACCTGGATGCGCGGCGCCGAGCAGGACCGCCTCGACTGGATCCTGAGGAGACTCGAGCTCGGGCAGAGCCTGGCCGCCCTGGACCGACCTCCCGACGAGATCGGGCTCGAGTCCTGGAGGATCCTCCCGCACTAGGCTGCGGGTACCGGCGCCGCGGAGGTCTCGGTGCGGTCCTGGGGCCGGATCTCGCCGGCCTGGAACGCGCGATTGAAGGCGTCCACGATCTTCGGGTCGAGCACGACGCCCTTGAGCTCGTTCAGCCGCTCGAGCGCGTCCTCGAAGCTCACGCCTCGCTGGTAGGGCCGGTCGGTGGTCATGGCGTCGAACGTGTCCGCCACCGCGATGATGCGCGCCATGAGCGGGATGCCCTCCCCTGCGAGGCCATCCGGATAGCCGCCCCCCCGCCAGCGCTCGTGATGGTTCCTGAGCCCCGGCAGGATGCGCTTCATCTGCCGGATCGGCGCCATGATGCTGGCCCCCAGCACGGGATGCTGCTTCATCACCGCGAACTCCTCGCCCGTGAGCGGGGCGGGCTTCTTCAGGATGGAGTCGTCAATGCCGATCTTCCCCACGTCGTGCAGCAAGGAGGCGACGTGGATGTCCCGGATCTCCTCGCTCGACAGCCCCAGCTGGCGCGCGACGATGACCGAGTAGCGGTTGACTCGCACCGAATGCCCGCGGGTGTAGGGGTCCTTGGCGTCAATGGCCTGAGCGAGCGCCCGGATGGTGCCGAGGAACAGCTCGTTGTTCTCCTCGGCGGCCTGCCTCAGGCGCCGGATGTGATCCTCGAGGGCCGCGGCCATGCGGTTGAAGGTGTCCGCCAGCTCCCCGATTTCGTTGCGCGAGCGCACCACCACGCGCTGCGAGAGATCACCGGAGGCGAAGGCCCGGGAGGCCGCCGCGAGCCTCTGGATCGGCGTGGACAGCCGCTCCGCGACCACCACGGCGGCGATCGCCGCGAGGGCCAGCGCCGCCAGCGCCCAGGTGAGCGTGCTCCGCACCATCTCCCGCACGGCGAGGTAGACCTCGCGCTGCCGGGCCTGGACGAAAATCCCCCACCCTTCCCGCGTGGCCTCGTAGGATCCCAGGTACGCCGTCCTCGTGCCGCCCTCGACCACTTGGAAGGGCACGGTCTCCGACGCGCGCGCCTTCGAGCCGAGGAAGCGCTCGACGAGGGCGGTCGGCCTCGCCGGCCTGCCGAGGGGAACCTGCCCGGGATCGCTGGTCGCGAACACGCTGCCCGAGGCGTCCGCGGCGAACACGGTGTGGCCGGTGCGCCGGCCCGCGGCCACCGCGTCCCGCACCGGCTGCAGGTCCACGAGAGCGGACAGCACGCCGCGGAACGTACCCCCGGAGAGCACCGGCGCCGAGAGAACGAGCGCGGGCCGCGGAGGCTGCCCGGCCAGCAGGATCGGGTCCGAGGCCACCGCGGAGACCGGATGGTCCTCTCCCCGCTCGGCGAGGGACTCCGCGGTGCGGCGGAAGGCGCTCACGAACAGGGGCTCGAGGTCCGCGGGCAAGGTCGCGGTGGTGCCCGAGTCCACCCTCCGGTTGCGGAGGTCCACGTAGCGCAGGTAGAGCATGCGGTCGTCGGCCACCTGCGCGAGGGCGCGGCGGATCTCGTCTTCGGACCTGGCCCGCCCCGCCGCGGGACCGAGCGCCTTGGCGAGGCGCAGCAGCTCCGAGCGCAGCCCGTCCACGTGAACGTCCACCCTCTGGCCGATCGAGGAAGCCAGCAGGAGCTGGTACTCCTGCTGCGCGGTCTTGAGGGCCTCGCGATTGATGTCAATGAGCTTCCACGCGACCGAGGAGAGTGGAGCCAGGCCGACGACGACGAGGGTCGCGAGGAGGGACACGACGATCCGGCCGCGGCGCCGCGGCGCCGCGGATGCACCCTGCGCCGGTTCGCTGTCCGACGGGATCATCCCGGACCCCTGGCGCCGAGCCCTCCCGCGCTGGGCCCCGCAGGGCACGGATCCCTCGAGGAAGCGTTCGGGCCGCGGTGGAATATAAGGGCCCGGACCGCGGCCGGCAAAGACGAACCGTCAGCGCGCTCCGAGCGCGGCCAGCACCGCCGACCTGGCCAGCGACAGGCAGGGCCTCCGTCCGGGCGGAACGCCTCCGAGCGCCGATTCGAGCTCCTCCACGCTGAGGGCGAGCGCCTCCTGGACGGTGCGGCCCTCGAGCAGCACGGTGACGGCCGAGCCGGCCGCGATCGCCACGACACACCCCCGGCAGCGGAACCGCGCCTCGACGATCCGTTCTCCCGACAGCGCCAGCGTCAGCCGCAGCACGTCTCCGCAGAGGTCGTTGGCGACCCGGGCCTCGCGGTCCGGCCGCGCGACCTCCCCCACGTTCCGCGGATCGCGGAAGTGAACGAGCAGCTCGGGGGAGTACAGCCGCTGCACCGGCGGATCTCCGCTTCCCCCACAGGGTAGCCGATCGCCTGCGCCTCGCGGCCGCTTCGAGCCGGAAAGCCGTCCGCCCGCCCGCACAGGCTCGTCCTCGCGCCCCTGGCGCCTCCCTCCCGCCCTTTGACCCGTCGCAAGAAGCTGCACTAGACTGCGCCCCCGTCGCGCGAGAGGTTCTCGCCCTTCGATGCCGTCGCTCCTGAGCCTGTACAACGCGCTCCTGCTTCCCGCGCGTGTCGCCGCGGCGGCCAGGATAGGTGTCGACTAGGCCCTTGAGGGCGC
>JBBIHW010000156.1:0-7476 GCA_037446795.1 Acidobacteriota bacterium | reverse complement strand
TCGGTCGAGCCCTTGTCGGTGTAGAGGCCCGAGGGGACGATCATCCCGAGGCGGCCACCCGGGCGCAGGAGCGCGCGGGCCTCCTCGAGGAAGAGCTTGTAGGTGTTGATGTCCGCCGAGCCCTGGTGGCGGAAGGGGTGGACGCGGTCGGCATAGGCGTCGCGGCCGGCGCGGGCCGCTCGCCAGCGCTCGTGGGGCCTCGCGGAACCGGCGCCCAGGTGGAACGAGGCGCCGCCCGCGCTGCCGTCGCCGAAGGGCGAGGCCGCGTGCTTCGTGAAGTTCGACAGGGCCTTGAAGCGGCCGCAATAGAGGAGCCAGGCGCGCTCGTCCTCGACGGACCGCTCGAACAGCTCCTTCTGCCTTCGCAGCGCCTCCTGCTTGCCGTAGGACCTGTAAAGCGGATCGAGGTTGGAGAAGAACTCCTTCGAGTTCGGCTTCTGGATCTCCCACGGCGGATTCCCCACGACGGCGTCGAATCCGCTTCCCTCCTCCCGGAACACGTCCGGGAACTCCAGCTCCCAGTGAAAGAACCGGTGCTCCTCCCGCAACTCCCGGACAATCGCCCGGGCCTCGTTCGCAGGGTCGAGGAGATTCTGGGGTAGCGGAGCGACATCCAACCGATCCGGCGGCCAGAACCAGATCGCGCACCACGTGTCGAAGGCCTCCCGCAGGCGCGCCAGAGCCGGGTCCTCGCGGACTTTCTCCCGGTAGTAGGCGGCCCGCTCCTCGGTCTCGTGGGGGGCCATGGCGTGGAGCTTCTCGAGGGCGGCGAGCGCGCGGTCGTGAAGCTCCTCGGGTCTCCGGCCGTCCACCTCGAAGTCGAATCGCCGGCTTCCCAGGCCTTCGATCCACGCGCGGAGGGCGGGCTTGAGCCTCTGGTTGCGGAACTCCTTGATGGCTGCCGTCCAGGGATCGCCGACCCTCTCGACCTTCCCCCTGTCCTTGCCGCGCGTCACGACACGCTCGCGACAGTGGTGGACGAAGTGCTCGTGGTTCGCGTCTCCCCCCTCGCGCTCCCAGGCGAGGGCGGGATAGTCGCGGAAGCGGTCGAACCAGCAGCCGACGAGGGAGTTGCCCGTCTTGATCTTGTGGTCGAGGAAGGTGAACGGGAGGCTGCGGTCCATCGTCTCGACCCACAGAGAGAGCCGGCACAGCTCGACGGCCAGGGGGTTCAGGTCCACGCCGTAGATCGAGCGCTCGACGACGTGGCGCTTGAGGCGCGCCCGGACGAAGTCGGCAGCCTCGGCGCTTTTCGCCGGCATGTCCCGGACGGCCTCGGAGAACCACGCGGGACGCGCATCCTCGGACGAGCGGACCTCGATCCCGTCCGACCCCTCGGCGAGCCAGCCATGGAAGACGAGGCTCTCGAACAGGGCGCCGGTCAGAAAGCGCAGGGCCGCGACGAGGAACGAACCGGAGCCGCAAGCCGGGTCGAGGACCTCGAGCGCGAGGATTTCCTCGGGCTTCTTCGGTGTCCAGTCCGCGAGCGGGGCGTCCGTGTTCGCGGTCCCTGCGGCCTTCCTTGGTGCCTCGTAGGCGAGGGGAAGCAAGGTGCGGCGCGTCGTGGGAACGGCGAGCGCGGGCCGGGTATAGAAGGTCCCGGAGCCCTTGCGGGTGCCGCCGAAGCGCACCAGGTACCACTCGCCGGGGAGGACGACGCGGCCCACGAGCCGCCCCGCGGCCTCCTCGACCGCGGCCTCGTACTGCCGGCGCGCCTCCGGCTTCCTCGAGCGCGGCCTCGGGACGAGCCTTCCCGCCTCGACGGCCCTTCGGGCCCAGGCGCGGGCGCGATCGAGCGCCGCGCGGCGGAGGTCGTCGCCCTCGGTCTCCTGGTCCAGGGGCGGAGCCTCGGGCGCCTGATCTTCCTCGCCCTCCTCGTCCTCGAGACCCTCGGCTGCGGCTTCCTCGGATCCCTCCTCGTCCTCTCCATCTTCCTCTTCCGTGTCCTCCGCGCCGAGCGCGGGCTTCCCCTTCTTCTTGAGCTTCTCCACCAGTTCCGCGAGAGTCCTCGGCTCCATCGCCTCGAGCCGCGAGAGCGGCAGCGCGGGACGGTCGCCCAGCTCGAGGAACACGACCGGGTCGTTCTCGACCGTCCGCCGCAGCTCGTAGTCGAGCAGGCCCTCGTAGAGGATCCCGATGTATTCCGAAGAGAGGTCCGAGAAGTCCACGGGTGCTTCGACCCAGGTCGAGGCGCGGCCCTGGCGCACGCGGACGCGACTCCGAGTCAGAAGGTCCAGGATGGCGCGGACCTCGGAGTCGGGCATCGCGGGCTGGCCGGGGTCGAAGCAGGCGCTCTCGAAGACGGCGAGCGCCCGGGAGACCGGGTCCGCCGAGCGGGGGTCTCCTGGCTCGAAGAGACCGCCCCCGTAGCGCGGGATGGGGAGAGAGGGGTGGGCCGAGCCGCGGTGGATGAGGCGGAAGAGCGCGAGGACGCGAGGCCAGGCGCCGTGGCGGTGCCGCAAACGCTCGGCTCCCGCCCCTGAGGCGGCGTCGAGATCGTCCCGGAGTCCCCCGAGCCCGTAGGAGCGGTGGTAGGAGGCGTGATCCCTCGGCAGGAGGTCCCGGGCCTCGGCGAAGAGGACGACGACGAGGCGCATCACGACTCGGGTCGCTGCAAGGTAGATGTGCCTCGGTGGGGGTGCCGGGTCGAGGCGGGCGAGGGCGGCTCCGTGGGCCTGGATCAGGCGCTCGACCGCGCGGCGGACGCGCTCGCCGAGCTCGGCGGAAAGTTCGGCTTGGCCGCGGCGGGTCGCCTCGATCGCGGCCAGGAGGGGCGCCGGTCCGCCCCCCTCGGGCGGCGTGAGCGCTTCGGGCGAAAGGAGGGCGCGGAGGGCGGCCACCTGGGGACCTGCATGGCCTTCCTCGAACCAGAGGTCGAGATCCGCCTCGGCGTAGGCCTCGTGGTCGAGACCGGCGTGGACGATGCGCCACTGGCGGCCGTTGGTCAGGAGCGCCACGCGCCGGTCGGCCTTCCGGAGCCACTCGACGACCCGGGCCGACGCGCGCCGGCCCCGGCCGACGCCGATCCTCGCGGCCTCGTCCACGAAGACGGGAAGCTGGCCCTGCCTCGGGCCCCGCCAGACCCGCCGGGGACGGACGGCCTCGCCCGTGATCGCGCGCCGGGTCCACTCCTTCGAGACGTCGGCGCCCTTGATCCACGAGCCCGAGCCAGGGTCGCCCGGACGGCCGAGGCCGACGACCTGCTCGAGGACCGTGTCGAGAAGCGAGGCCACAGAGGCGCCGTCCGCCTGGAACCGGATGACCTCGCGCCGCAGTCGCTCCTCGAGATGGCGCGGCAGAGGGGGCGGCTCGTCGGGGAAGGTCCCCACGAGCCTCGACGGGGCGATGAGCAGGCCGCCGTGCCTGAGCGAGGCCCACCAGCGTCGGGGTTCCCGGCCCGGGGCGTTCATCGCGGCTCCTCGGGCAGCCGGACCTCGACCGCCACCGGAAAGACCTGGGCCTCGCCGCGGAGGGTGTGACGGAGCGGCAGGATCCGCTGGAGGACCCTCTCGCGCTCGCGCTGGAGCTGCTCTCGAAGCTCCTCGTAGTGCTGGCGGCGGCGGCGGACTTCCTCTTCCTTGGTTTCGATCGAGCGCTCGAGGTCGGCGAGGCGGCGATCGCGGTCGAAGAGAACGCCCTGGGCGAGCTCCGACCTGAGGAAGTCAATCTCGCGCTCGAGCCGCTGCACGGTGCTGTCCTCGATGAGGGCCGAAAGCTCCGCCTGCCGGCTCCGGAACCGCTCCCGCTCCCGCTCCTCCGCGGTCGCTCGCTCGGCCTCGAGGGTCTCTCGAATGCGCCGGGTGAGATCCGCGCCCATGTTCCGGAGGAGCACTTTCACGTCCGCCTCCACCTCGGTCCAGACCTCCCGCGCGGCCTCCACGTCCTCGGGTCGAAGCGGCGGTGAATCGGGCAGGGCCAGATGCCGGGCCGGAACGTGCGGGAGCGGTTCTCCCAGCGTCCCGTCGCGGAAGGGCAGGCGGACGGTCCTGACCCAGTGGTGGAAGGTCTCGCGCAGCTCGTTGACCGCAAGCTCCTCGATGGTGAGCAAGATCAACGCCTCTGCGTTTTCGGGCACGGGGCCTCGCCGGACGGTCCAGCGCGTCGCCGTGGCGCCACCGCCCTCCCCCGGGAAGCGCGCCCGGGCGAAGGCGTGCAGGGCATGGTGAAGGACGGGGTGCCCGACGTGGAGGAGGACGGCGTCGGGCTCGCTCCGGAAGATCGGCCGCCCGCCGACCGACCGCACCCAGCGCGATGCATCGAAGAGGAGCCTCCGGAGGGCGCCCGCGGGCCCCGCGTCGTCTCCCGCGCGCAGCGTGTCGTCCACGAGGGCCTGCCACGCGGGCGGGACCGGCTGGAGCAGGCGGAAGCGTCCCTGCCCATCCGGGCCTTCGAGCCGCGGGCGGCCGAAGCCCATTCCCATCGCGACGTCGAGCGTCGCGGCGAGTGTCGCAGGATCCAGGTCGAGCTCCCGCTCGAGGGCCCGCAGCCGGTCGAGGTCTTCGGTACCGGTCTCGATCCGGGCGTCGCGAGCCGGGATGGCGGCGCGGCCACGAGCTGCCATCACCTGCCGGTCGAGATCGTCAGTGACGGCCTCGACGGACTCGCCCCGGATCAGGCGGCGCTCGAGAGCCCGATCGAAGACCTCTCCCATCGAGCCCAGGTCCTCCCGGATCGTGTGCACCTTGCCGACGACGTGCGCGAGGAAGCGGAGGTCGGCGTCATCGTCGCTCGTGAAGTGGTGGACCAAGACGTCCCGGGCCTGGCCGTGGCGGTCCAGGCGACCGTTTCGCTGGTCGAGACGCGCCGGGTTCCAGGGGACGTCGAAGTGCAGGAGGTAGCGCGCGGTCTCCTGGAGGTTCAGCCCCTCGGAGGCGGCGTCGGTGGCGACGAGCACACGGACGGGGTCCACGGGATCGTTGAACCCTCGCTTGATGGCGTCCCGATCCTCGTCCGGCATGCCGCCGTAGAGGACGAGGATCCGGCCTTCCTCGGGATACAACTCCTTGAGGCGGGACTCGAGGTAATCGAGGGTCGTCTTGTACTCGGTGAAGACCACGAGCCGCTCGTCGTCGCGGAAGCGACCGCCATCACGGAGGAGCCTCCCGATAAGACCCTGGAGCGCCGAGAAGCGGCCGTCCCGGGTGGGCCGGGCCTCGGCGGGTGGGACTTCTGGGCCGCCGAGCCCGAGGGAGGCGAGGGCCCGATCCACGCTCTCCATCTCGTTTGCGAGGCGGGAGGCGAGAGGTTTGAGCCACGAGCCGACCGTCCGCGCCGCGTGAGCCGTGCGGCTTTCGTTCTCCCGGTCGTCGTCGCCCTCTTCGCGTGCCGCCCGCTCGGCGGCACGAACCTCGTCCGCCGAGGCTTCCTCCTCGGCCGCCATTCCCTCCCGGTAGCGTCGCCAGGAGTCGGCGAAGGCGACGGGACACGAGAGGAGCCGCTTGCCCAAGACCTCGATCGCGAAGCTCCCCGCCAGCTCGTCCTTTCGGCCCGCCGCGGCCACGAGGGACCGGAGCTTCGAGCGCAGGGCCTGGAAGGACGACGAGAGAGCGCGCTCCTCGGCGGAGAGGTTCAGGCGAACCTCCTGCGGCAACCGCGCAGCGAACCTCGGCGGGTCGGTGCGCGCGTTGATCTCGCTCTTCAGGCGACGGACGAGGACCTGCTCGAGCCGTGACTTCTCGGCCGGGCTCAGGGGGTCGCTCTTCCGTGTAAAGCGGGCGGGATCGAGAGTCTCGAGGAGCCCCGTGAAGCAGCGGGTGTGGCCGTTGTGCGGTGTCGCGGTCAGGAACAGCTTGTGCTCGAAGAGCGGGGCGAGGCGTCGGAGCATCCGCGCGGCCTCGCTGTCCTCGCCGACCGGGGCGGGCATGAGGTTGTGCGCCTCGTCCACGATGAGAAGGTCCCACGGCAGGTGCGGCGAGCCCTCCTGCGGCCGCGAGGCGGCCAGGAACTGCTGGAACACGTCGTGCTGCTTCAGGTAGTCCAGGGAGGCGATGATCCTCGGGAAGGTGCGCCAGGGGTTCGCGTCGAGCCCGAGCCGCTGCTGGAGGGCGTGGGTGGACGGCCGGTCCACGATGTCGAAGCCGAGCGAGAACTTGTCGCGCATCTCCTGCTTCCACTGCGTGCGCAGGGAGGCTGGGCACAAGACGAGGACCCGGCGCACGCGGCGCCGGAGCAGCAGCTCGGCGAGGATCAGGCCGGCCTCGATCGTCTTCCCGAGGCCCACGTCGTCGGCCAGGAGGAGGGCGACCCGGGGCATCCGCATCGCCTTGAGCAGGGGCACGAGCTGGAAGTCCTCGACCTGGATCGCGCCGTGGAAGGGAGAGGCGAGAGGGAGCCGGTCGAGGGCGCCTTCCCGGCCGTCCGGATCGAGGTAGGGCGTCAGCGCTCCCCAGCGGGTCGCCCGGATCAGGGCGTCGAACTCGTCCGCGGGCATCGGGCCCAGGCGGTGCGGCTCGGGCAGCGCGGTCGGCTCCAGCAGCCGCGCCCCGGGCTCGTGCTCCCATATGAGGATGTCCTCGGGCGGGCCGTCGGCGTCGAGGTACTCGATGGCGACAGCGTGAAACACGCCTTCCGGGCCGGCGGCCGAGGGCTCGACGGCGACGACGAGGCCCCGGCGGTTCCGTACGGTGGCGAGCATGCCAGGGCGCGGGACGGAGGCGGTCTCGATCATCCAGCGTGACCCAACGCCATACGGTTTGTGGCAGCGAGTCTACACCGGCCGCGACCGCGGGAGGGCACCGCCCTCGGTGAAGGCTCCGGCGCAGCCTGACAATCGAAGCCCCACGCTCTCATGCGGCGACGCGCCGTCCGGGGGAGCGAGCGGGCACGCCGACGGCGAATCGCTCCCCGGCGTGCGGGGAGTCGCCGGCCGGAACGGTACTCGCGTGCGCCTTTCTCGCGGTCCCGGATTCAAGATCCGCCCGAGGGACATGGGACGAGCTCCGTACCGGCGCAGACACGGAACCAAGGGAGTCCGGGGGCGTCGCATGGATGCGCGCCCGGAATCGGCCCGTGGCCGCGACGGTCAGCCAGCGCGATGCCGGCCCAGGCCGCTCCCAGGCGGGGACGGGATCGCGATCCGGCAATCCGGGGCGCCTGGCGCGGGGGCCTCCAGTCTGAACCACGATACGGCGGTCTGGCGCGAGCACCCGAGGACCCACCCGCGGATCGCCTCCTACAGGCCGAGCAGGCCGCCCGTGCACACACCCATCGCGTCCGGACAGCCGCGAATCGCCCACGAAGCCGTGTAGACTTCGCGCCTCCGATCCCGCCCGTGCGGCAACGACGAGCCGGCCCGCGAGAGACGCCGGCTCCGAGGGAGGCCTCGATGGACACACTCGAGACGATGCTGTCGCGAGCGAGCGCGATCGTGTGGGGAACGCCCCTGCTCGTGCTCCTGTTCGGCACCCACCTGTTCCTCACGGTGCGGCTGCGGTTCATCCAGCGCTACATCGGCTGGGCGATCCGGCTCTCGTTCGA
>JBBIHW010000155.1:0-7490 GCA_037446795.1 Acidobacteriota bacterium | reverse complement strand
CGCGGGACCCTGCACGTGCGGCAGGGCAAGGGCAGGCGGGATCGCTACGTCGAGCTGAGCCCGACGCTGCTCGAGGCGTTGCGGCAGTACTGGCGTGCCTACCGGCCGAAGTCGTGGCTGTTTCCGGGGGAGGAGCCGGACCGGCCGATGCACCCGACCGCGGTGCAGAAGAGCTTCGAGCTGGCGCGACTTCAGGCGCGCATCGCCAAGCCGGTCAGTGCGCACACGCTGCGCCACTGCTTCGCCACGCACCTGCTCGAGGCGGGCCGGAACCTGCGGGAGATCCAGCTCCAGCTCGGTCACGCCAGCCTGAACACGACGGCGATCTACCTCCACGTTGCCTCCCGGACGAGGCCGGCCACCGACGCTGCCGTGGATCTGTTGGGACAGGTCAGGACCGCCCACTCGGGATGAGAGGGGGGCATCGGCCCGAGCTGGCCGATGTGTTCCGGCAGCACGGAGCGGCCTACGAGCGGGCCTACGGGCGTGCGAGCTCGGCCGAGCAGCGCCGGGTGCTGCGCGACATCGTACGGTGCCGCACGGGCGAGCTGGGCGGGCACAAGCGGCGCTGCGACCACTGCGGCCACGAGGTGATCGTCTACAACTCCTGCCGCAACCGGCACTGTCCGAAGTGCCAGGCCACGGCGCGCGCGGGGTGGCTCGAGGCCCGCCGGCGCGACCTGCTCGACGTAGGCTACTTCCACGTCGTCCTGACGCTTCCGGGGGAGCTCGGCCCGCTGGCGCTGTGCAACCCCGAAGCCGTCTATGGCCTCCTGTTTCGGGCCGGCACCGAAGCGCTGCTCGAGGCCGCTCGCGATTGTCGCCTGCTGGGCGCCGAGATCGGCATCCTGGCGGTGCTGCACACCTGGGGCCAGACCCTGCACCACCACCCGCATCTGCACTGCCTGATTCCCGCCGGCGGCCTCGGGGCCGACGGTCGGCGCTGGGTGACCGGCTCGAGGACGTTCTTCCTGCCCGTGCGGGTCGTCAGCCGCCTGCTGCGCGGCAAGTTCCTGGCCGGCCTCCGAGACAGCCTCCAGCGCGGCCAGCTCCGGCTGCCCGGCCCGCTCCAGGAGCTGGCCACGCCGAGCGGTCTAGCTAGGCCGGAGTATTCATGAAGGACCGTCGCGAGAGCGTGGGGGTGGCCGTGATGGCGGGCAAGCGCAGGGCCGAGCCCGAGGCGTACTCCCTGCAGTACGTCGCAGGGTCCGAGGCCCGAGTACGCCCGCCAGTGCGGCCAGATCCACGGTCGCAGCAGGTCCTTCATGAATCGTCCGGGCTAGGCCGGCGAGGTGCCGTTCCCCGTCCCGTTCCGCTCGACCTGACCGCGGGCGGCCAGATCGAACTCGGCGACCGCTACATCCTCGACGTCTAGGGGACTCCCCGCGATCGTCTCGACCGGCGGCTCGGCGTCGCGCTCGACGCCCTCGAAGACCGCCGAGCAGTCCTCGCCCTGCGGGCTCGCGCCCGCCATGGGGGCGCTACCTCTCGATCCAGAAGTTCCGGAAGTCGAAGACGACGCGGCGCGGGAAGTCCAGGCCCTTCACGAACGCGCGGAACAGGCTCCCCACGAGGGCCGCGGCGCCGAGGGCGGTGGAGGCGATGGACCGCCGGGTGCACGGCTCGCGGAAGCTGTCGGCCGGGTCGTGCAGGCTGCGCTCGTAGACCTCGTGCGGGTCTTGGCCGAAGAGCAGGGCGTGGACCTCCACGACGTCGGCGCCCATTCTCGCGTCCACGAGGAGCTTCACGTCGCGGCGGTCCCTCAGGCGGCTCCAGATCGCCGCTCGCTCCTCGATGCTGTCCACGGAGAGGATCACCACGGGCCCGACGCGCCGCTGTTCGGCGCCCGTGAAGCGACCGCGCACCGCCTCCACGCGGCACCCGCAGGCGCTCTCGATCGTCTCGGCGACGGCCACGACCTTCGGGCGGCGCGAGCCGGCGTCGGCCGCGCGGAACCACTGGGCAGGCAGGTTGCGAGGCTCGCACGCGTCCGGATCGGTGACCCTGATCCTGTTGGCGTTGCCGCAGCCGATCTTCGCCAGGCAGACCAGGATCGCCCCGCCCAGGGCTCCTGCGCCCACGAGGTCTATGTCCACGCCGGCGAGATCCTCGGGCGCCAGAAGGTCAGATTGACGATCGAACGGTGGTGCCACAGTAGCGCGTCTCCACCAAGAAACGACGGCGAGGGACCAGGGCCGGCGTTCTCGCGTCGGGCTCATCGAACCGGGCGCCGACCCCGTTGGTCTCGATGTAGTTCACGACGGTGTCCACGATTCCGTAGAGGTCCCCGGCCTCGTGGAACCATCGGAGGACCTCGGCCGCGTCGCCGAGGCAGGCCGGCCGCGAGGCCCGGCCTCTGCGATCCTCGATCGGCCAGAAGACGAGACGCCGTCCCGGTCCGAGAGGCGGCGGCGCCAGGCTCAGGCGGAACGCGATCGCCGGTCGCGCGCTCTCGATGGCGGTGGGGCCGGGATTGACGATTCCCTGGATTCCCGTCGCGTCGAGACGCAGCAGGCTGAAGGTCCGCGACGCGACGAGCTTGGTCAGTCTCGAGACCTCCTCGTCCACCTCGGCGTCGGTCGGCCGGCAGGCCTCGACCGGACGCGCGCGCTGGCGGAGACGTTCTCGGTAGCTGGCGAGGCGCTGGCGCAGGAAGGAGGGAAGCAGCAGCGACTCGGGATCCATCCGATGGAGGATGGCCAGCTCCGTGGGCCGCATCTGGTCGCCGGCCGACTTTCCGAGAGCGAGCAGCTTCGCGACCTGCGTGCGAACCTCCGGGCCGACCACGGGCTCGCCGTCGCGCCGGAGGATCGCTGCGATCGCCTCGCCGAGCAGGAAGCTCGCGAGAAACGCGGGCGGCTCCACACCCGGCGCTCCCGCGACGAACGATGCCCGGGTCGGAGAGACCAGGAGGCGGATCGTGCGGGACTCGGGGTGGACGAGGCAGACCGGCACGGGTCGCCCGCGGGAAGGATGGGCGTGGCGTGCGAGGTGGCCTCCGGTCTCGGGCAGGCCGTCGGGATCGCGGACGCGGAGCTGGTACCGGGCCCAGCTCCCGTTCGACTCGATCTGGAGGGTCCGCCGGTGGTTGCACAGCTCGCTCGCCGGCCAGTCCACCTCGATGTCGGGCACCCGGGAGACGATGGCTGCCGAGTTGTCCTCCGGCGCCCGCGGGGAACCGGCCGGGCGCAGGATCACGCGGTGCGACGCCGCGAGGCGCGGCCACTCGCGAGCGAGCGAGGGTCCGAGTCCGTTCCGCATGGAGAGGCGCTCCGCTCGGGGAAGGGAGTGGCGCGTGCCGTGGAGACGCGCCACCCCGACCGCTCGCCCCGGACCGACCGGGGCCTGACCCCGGCCTAACCCCCGACGACCCGGGGGACGACGCTCACTTGGTCTCCCTCGACGACCTCCGTGGTCGCGTCCGCGCTCCGCCCGTTGACAGCGGCGCGCCGCCCCTTCAGCTCGACGCCAGCGAGGCGCAACACCTCGCCCACGGTGGCGCTGCGTTCCTGGAGCGGCACCCGGAAGCGACCCTGGCCGAAGGAGGTGACCGTCACGCCGATCTGGTTCTCCATCGTCTTCCCTCCCTTCCCCGCCGCAGCTCGCGCTGGGGCGGAAAGAACTTCTCGTTTCCCTGGTCGAGCCGGCGCGCGAGCTGTCGCCCGAGTCGCGGCCCGCTGCGCGACTCGAGCGCTTGAAAACGGACGCGGTGCGGCGTACATCACTCCGAACCCGCGGGCGGGAAAGCAAGCCATGCGCGTCGAGCTCTTCCGTGCGACCGGATACGCCCAGCACGACGCGCGCGCCAGGAGATTCCGTCGGCCCGGCGCGAAGTTCTTGCACGGTCCGCATCGGGAGGCCCGCGCGCGTGGGAACGCGGTCACGCCACCCGCGGCGAACTCGTGATCTGCGGGGCCGTGGCGCACGGTTCGGGGTTGCGAGGAGGGGCAGCGGAGCGCACGGTTACAGTTCGGAGAGACGGCCACGAACCGTGGCGGAGCGATGCCGTCGCGCGGGCGCACGTCTCGCGCGAGGCGAACGAGGGAGGCGCTCATGGAAGAAGAGGAACTCGACACCGGGCGCACGGGGCGCAAGCGGGCCGCCAGGGGGCCGCGCGGAGAGCGGCGTCTTTCGCGGCTGGACTCGATCAAGGTCCCCAAAAGGGATCTCGTCTGCGCGGTTTGCGAATTCGTGTGCCAAGGGTACAACGTCAAGCAGACCGTCGCGGCCGTTGCAGAGCGGCACGGCTACCAGCTGACGCGGGAGCAGGTCTACCCCCTGTTCGCGTACGGGTGCCGCATGGGCTGGGTCACATTCCAGCCGCCGCGGAACCTGGCTCTCGCCATGGAGCTTCGCAGGAGGTATCCGTGGCTCGTCCACATTGACGTCATCCCGAGCACGGTGGTCCGCGACGTGGCCAACTACGCGGGCCTCCACCTGCGGGAGATCGTCCAGACGATCCGGCGGCGAGAGGACCGCGACAGGATCCACATCGGCTTCGCCGGAGGCCACTCCATGCGCGACCTGGCGGGGGCGTTCGCGAAGCTCCTCGACCAACCCGCGGAGGATCTGCCGGAGACGCTCTGGCTCCACTCGTTGACCGACCTGTTCGATCTCACGGACCCCTCCACGGCGCCGAACGCGTTCGTCTGGTACTTCATGATGAACGAGGCGCTCAGGCAGGTGCAGGTGCGCTTCGTGGGTTTGAGCGCGCCGGCCATGGTGACGCCCGCGAGCCTCCGGGAGCTCCGGAAGCAGGCGGACATCCGCGACGCCCTCGAGGCCGCGGACGATCTCGACGTCATCGTGACCTCGGGCACCGAGTGGGACGACGAGGACAACGCCCTCAGGAGGCGGCTCGAGGGCTCGAAGGAGTCCATCGAGATGCTGGAGGCGGCGGGCTGCAGGGGCGACATCTTCTGGCGGCCGATCGCCGATGACGGTCCGATCCAGGCGGATACCGACACCAGGGCGCTGACGCTGATCGAGCTGAGCGATCTGCCCGAGGCGATCCGCGCCGGCAAGCGCGTGCTGCTGATGCTGGCGCCGTGCGGGAAGTGCCATCGGCCGAAGGGACGGCTCCTGAAGTGCGTCCTCGAGCAGAAGAGGCCGATCATCACCGACCTGGTGGTGGACAGCCGGTCGGTCGAGCAAGCGCTCCGGCTCGACGCGAAAGACGCGCGCGAGCACTGAGCGCGGGCAGCTCGCGGGTCTCGCGGGGCTGCGGTGGAGGGAGGCTCCCGCGACGCGGCGTGATGGGGAGGGTGGTTTTCCCCTCCTCATCGCGACGTCTGCACGCTTGACGATGGATCGAGGGCGGGCTAATGTCGGGGCGATGGGGCAGCGCGTTCCGTTGACCGGGATCGTCGCCGACGAGCAGCGGCGCGAGTGGGAGAAGGAGTTCGACGCTGCGGCCCGGCGTCCCCTTGCTCTCCGCATGCGCTACTCGTTCATCCGCACCTACAAGCCGGTCCTCGACGACGCGGTCTACAGGTCGTTCGACACCACGGCGGATTACCGGAAGTGGTGCGAGGAGAACCTCCCGAGCTGGCTGGGATATGCCCGCCAGGTTTGACTACGCGCAGGCGGAGGAGATCCGGGACGCCTTCTCCCGCCATCGGGTCCGCTACCTGTTCTTGGGGAAGTCCGGGGCAATCCTCCTGGGCTTTCCGGACACGACGCAGGACGCGGACCTGTTCGTCCAGAAGAGCGAGGCCAACGGCCAGGCACTCGTCCGTGCGCTCCGAGAGATCGGCTTCGAGCTGACGGACGAGCAGGCTGGCGAGATCCAGCGTGGCAAGGACTTCGTGCAGCTGAAGAACGGTCCCTTCGACCTGGACCTGGTCTTCGCGCCGGACGGCATCGAGACGTTCGAGGAGGCGTGGGCTCGCCGCGTCGAGGTCGAGGGTTTCCCCGTCTGCCACATTGACGACATCATCGCCAGCAAGGAAGCCACGGGTCGCGTGAAGGACCGCGAGTCCCTCCCTCGGCTGCGCGCTTTCCGGGACTACTGGGTCCGGCAGCGCCGCTGAAGGGATCGCCGAGCCGAGCCCCCTCGCCTGCACGACGCCCCTCGTTTCTCCGCCGCATGAGGTGGGAGGGCGGCCCGACCGGAACGCTCTGCTCGGCGGACACGGCGCGGCGAGTGCGGTTCGCTCGGCAACGAGGGCATCGAAGCCGGGGTCCGCTGCCGCCACCCGATCGCGAGGCGAATCCCGCGGCGAAGGAGGGCGCCCGGCGGTCGCGATGTCCCGGCCGGCGGCCGACCCCTGCAATCCCCTCCTCCGCCGCGCTTCGGCTTCTTCGTTCTTCGCGCGCGCGCGAGGGTGCCGAGGAGGCCCGCGACGACCCGCGGGTTCCCGCGCAGGCGACCGACCGCCGGCCCTCCCTACCGCGGGGAGGACACGGCGATCCGCTGCGCTGCGGTGTCCACGACGAGACGGCTTCCCTGGAGCAGGTCGAGCCCCACGAAGCCGGCGACCTCGACGCCGCCGAGGCGGCCCCGGCTGCTCAGGTCGGCGGCCAGCAAGGGCCTGCCGCGGCTGGTCAGTCCCGCGAACTCCATCTCGAGGCCGACGACCGCCCGCGCGGTCCTGGCCGGGCTTCCGTAGATGCGCATCGTGGCCGGCTTCGTGGCCAGACGTCGGGGGCTCGCCCTGACGACGTCGTCGGACACGATGGAGCGCACCGCACCGGTATCGAGGAGGAACAGGCCGCGCTGCCCGTCGGAGGTTTCGGCCTCGACCAGCATCTGGCCCTCGACGACCCAGTATGGCTGCCCCTCGGCGGGCTCCGACGGAGGCTCGAGGACGAGCCGCGAGCGTGCGAGGTCGAAGCCGATCCGGTAGCCGCGAAGCGGCGCGAGGCCGAGGACCCCGTGGTAGCGGCCCGTGGGCTCGATCTCCTTCGAGGTCGCCGTGGCGAGCGCGTCGGCGAACCTCAACGGCCCGAGCGCGAAGGAGGGCACGAGCCCGCGCGTTTCCTGCTCGCGTCCTTCGCCCCCGCCCGCGAAGACCGTCATCCCTCCGAGGGGCTGGAACCCGCCCCGCCGCGCCATGCGCTCGACGAGGAACAGCCCCGTCGCTCCGGTGTCGAGGAGCAAACGCACCTTCCGGTCGCCGCCCAAGGTGGCCTCCATGCAGTAGCCCGCCACGCCGCCCTCTCCGTCGGCGATCGGCCGGAGCGGGATCTCCGCCCGCTCGGGTCGCGCCACGGGCACCCACACGGGCTTCTCTCCGAGGGCGCGGAAGACGCGGATGTTGTCCCGCGCTCCCTGGATCCGATCCGGATCGTCCCCCGCGCTGCGCTCGAGATACTCCTCGAGGCGCTCGATGGCGGCGGCCCGCGTCGGCGCGGCCCCGGCCGACCAGAACAGGACGTCCCGGTCGTCGGGGGCGGCCTCGAGAGCGCGATCGAAGAGGTCGGCGGCCTCGCCGTCGCGGCCCTCCGCCGCGCGGAGGCGAGCGAGGAGAAGGAGGGCGCGCGCGGGC
>JBBIHW010000154.1:0-7522 GCA_037446795.1 Acidobacteriota bacterium | reverse complement strand
CCAAGATCTGGCGCACGGTGCGGCTCGGCCCGGATCACGGCCGAGGACCGTTTCGAACCCGAGGGCAGACCTCCTCGAGCTTCGGATCGCCCGTCTTCGTGAACCGGTGCCGCTGCTTCGGGCCCTCGCCGTACCGCACATACGCCGTCTACGATGGCTCGAGCTTCGGCGGCCCATGGAACCGCAGGATGCGAAGGGGTCGGCACGGGCGCTTGAGGTTGCAGTGGACGACGCGCTGGAGGTCTTGCGTGAGGCGGCTCGTCTCGACGGGCATGTCCACCGGAGCGACGATCCTTGCCGCGTCCGACAATCGCGGCAACAGCGCGAACGCTCTGCGCACAGAGCGGGTCTTCACGGGAGCTCGAGACGCTCGCGCTGCGGTGCGGCGCGGCAGGACCTGACGCCAAGGACTGCGTTCCGTCACGCTACGGCCCGCAGGTCTGGCGCGGTGGGCGTGCAGCGGCAGGCGGTTCGTCAAGAGATGGAGTTCGGCGTCGGTCTCGTTGTGGAGAAGAGCCAGGAAGAGTTACGTTGGCGGAGCCGACGGGACTCGAACCCGCGACCTCCGGAGTGACAGTCCGGTGTGCTAAACCAACTGCACCACGGCTCCGCGCGGTGGTGGGCGGTACCGGGTTCGAACCAGTGACCTCCTGCGTGTAAGGCAGGCGCTCTACCGGCTGAGCTAACCGCCCGCCGGATGGTCGCGGCAAATATGTCTCCGAGACACGCCCAACGAAACTGCCATGTTAGGGGAAGCCCGGAACAGCGTCAAGCCGACGCAGCGATGATGACGGCGAAGACAGCCATGACACCGCCATCGTACAGGCGAGGGGATCACCTGTACCTTCTGCTGCATCCCCTTCGACAGGTGCTCGACGCGCTTCTTCTCCCACTCCGCGAGCCCGGCTCGGGGCAGCTCCTCCCGCGCGCGGGACCGAGCCACGGCGCCGGTCATCCCCTCGAGGCGGCCGAAGTACTCGAGGACGTCCACGACCCTCTGCTTGCGGTACAGGCCGCGCTCCTCCGGGAGGTAGCCGACGCGGTCGCGATCCGCCTCGAAGGAGGCCCGGCCGTTGATCCAGATGGCGCCGCCGTCGGGGCGGATGATGTCCATCGCCATCCGCGTCCGGGTGGTCTTGCCGGCGCCGTTCGGGCCGAGCAGCCCGAACACCTCGCCGGCTCCGACCCCGAAGCTCACGCCGGCGACGGCGGTCTTGCCGTCGTAGGTCTTCACGACGTCGCGGAACTCGAACGAGGGCACGAAGCGGGGAGTCTACATGCGCGCTGGACAAACGGGGAAGGACGGGCGTGCCCGGGTGCCCGGGCCTCACGGTTTGCCGTTTCGAGCGCTCCGCGGCGAGAATGACACGGCGCAGGGAGAGCACGAGTTGGGCCGGGTGGGTGCACGTCCTCGATGGCTGGCGTGGGGAGCCGCCTTGCTGCTCGCCGCGGCGGCGGGGGCCGAGCAAGCTCCCTCTTCCGGCCGCGCCGACATCCAGGGGCAGCTCCGGCTCGCCCGCGGGGTCCCGGTGGTCGGGGCGACGATCCTCGTCCATGCGGCCTCGAGCCGTGCGGAGCTTTACGTCACGGCCACGGACGAGAAGGGATTCTTCCACCTGGACGGACTCGAGAGCGACACGTACCGCTTCGAGGCGCGCCGCGAGGGGCTCGAGCCTCTCGTGAAGGACGCGCTCGCCGTGCGCTATCCGTATCGCGCCATCGTCGAGGCCACGATGGAGAAGGCGGCGTCCGACGCAGCGGCAGCGACCGCTCCGGGCCCCCCTCCCGCCCCCGGAGCGGCCTTCGACGTCGCGGGGACGGTGCGCGACCCGCAGGGCTCCCCGCTCGCCGACGCCCGCATCCGGCTCATGCGGCCGGACGGGAGCGCGGATCCAGTGTCGGTGCCGACGCGGGCGGACGGCGGCTTCGAGATCTCCGGTGTGGCCGCGGGAGCGTGGGATCTCGAGATCGAGGGAGGCGGCTTCCTTCCCTTGCGACTGCGGCTCGATCTGGAACGGAGCACGCGGCTCCACGCGAGGCTCGTGCCGCACCCTCTCGGCTACACGCCGGCTCCCGAAGACCTCATGCCGCCGGAAGAGCCAATCCCGCCCGCGGGCCTCTTCGAGGACGCGCGGTCCGCGGCCCGCGCCGAGGCCGGCGCTACGGGGACGCCTCGGCCACCGGCGGCTCCGCCGTCGCGCCGCGCACCGCAGGGAAGCCCGTCCGCGAGCGCACCCTGAGGTCGGGGCTCGTCGCCTCGACCCGGACCTCGATCCACCGTCCGTCCCAGACCGTGTTCGACGTCTCGTACGTGAGCACGTACTGGGACTTCAGCTCGAGGGCGATCTGCTGGTAGATGCCCGCCAGCTCCGAGACCTTGTCGGCGAAGTAGGCGCGGCCCCCCGTGACCTCGGCCAGCTCCCTCAGCAGCTTCTTCTCCGCGCTTCCGATCCCGACCGCGTAGAGGACGACGTTCGAGGACTTGACCTCCTCGATCACCCGATCGCGCGAGAGCTGGCTGCCCTCGTCCATCCCGTCGGACAGCAGGACGATCGCCTTCCGTCCCGGGATCGCGCGCAGCTTGCGGTAGGACGCGTGCAGGGCGTCGTAGAGGACCGTGCTCCCGACGGCCTCGGTGCTCTCGATAGCCTCCGCGAGCTTCTCCCTGTCGCGGGTCACGTCCTGGATGAGCAGGACCTTGTCGTCGAAGGTGACGACGAGCGCCTGATCCTCGGGGCCGAGTGTGTCGACGAACGCTGCCGCGGCCTCGTGCACGTCCTTCATGGTCTCCCGCATGGAGCCGGAAGTGTCCAGCAGGATCGCCAGCGTGACCGGCCGGAGTTCCCTGCCGAACTCGAGGATGGTCTGCGGAGCCCCGTTCTCGAGGACCCGGAAGTCGCCCCTCCCGAGGTCGGCAAGGAGGCGCCCCTGCCGGTCGGTGACCGTCGCCCAGAGCACGACGCGGTTGACCTCCTCGACGAAGCCGAAGTCCACGCGCCGGGTCACCACGGCGTCGGCCACGCTGATCCCCTCGAGGTGGTAGGCGACGGCCCGGACGACCCACGATCGCGCCGTCTCGCCGAAGTCGTAGAAGGTCTCGTACGGGGCCTCGCGGTCCACGAACACGACCCGATCGCCCACGAGGAACTCGACCCGCTCCACGTCCTCGGAGCGGTCCGCCTTGACCACGGCCGCCAGGCGCGTCTTGCCGAGAACGATCGCGAAGTCCTTGGGCTCGGTGATCTCGATCGAGAAGCCGCGGCGCCGCTCGGCCGCTCGGCCGGGCTCGGGGGCGAAGGCCGAGGCCGCCCCGGCCACCGCCAGGAGGACCGTGGCGAGACGCAGCGCGCTCACGGCCCCCCCTGTGGACCGGTCTCGACGGGAAATGCGGGCGGCGGGATGTCGGCGAGGGCTTCGGGTGCCACCTGCAGGAGCACGCGCCGCACGCGCTCGGCCGTCGCCCCTGCGGGCGCCTCGAGAAGGTAGAACTTGTACAGCGCGACCGCCTCGTCCTTCTGGCCGAGGCGGAGCAGCGCGTTGGCCAGGTAGAGCTTGGCGCGCAGCTGCTTCGGGTCGAGCGCGAGGGCCCACCGGAACGCCTCGGCTGCGCCCCGCGTGTCGCCGAGTCGCGCCAGGCTCACGCCGTCGTTCACGTGCAGATCGGCGCGCAGGGCACCGGAGGCGAGCTCGGCGTACAGCGTGTGGGCTTCGCGGAACCGCCCGGCGCGCAGCAGATAGTACGCCAGGGTCTCCCTCGCCTGTCCCTCGGGCCGGCTGTCCTCCTCGAGCGCCGCCGCCCGGGCGAACACGCCCCGCCGGGCGTACACCGCGGCGAGGGCGCGGAGCTCCTCGGGCGCGGCCTCGCCGGCGGCGACGCGGGGCTCGAGCCGCTCGACGTCCCGCCATTCCCGCTCGAGGACCGAGCGCATGGCCTCGAGCCTCCGCCGCGATCGCGCGTCCACACGAGGGTCCGCGAGCGCCGCCTCGACCGCGGCGAGCGCCGCGGCATAGTCGCCGCGGCGGCGCGCGAGCTCCGCCGCCCCCTCCCGCGCCTCGGGAAATCCCGGATCGAGCTCGAGCGCCCGCGACAGCGACTTCTCGGCCGCCGCGAGGAGTCCCGCCTCCAGCTGGACGGAGCCGAGGGTCGCCAGATGGGCTGCCGACAGAGGCTCGAGCGCGATGGCTCGCTCGATGGTGGCGATGGCCTCGTCGAAGAACCCGATCCGGGCGTAGGCCGCGGCCAGCCGGTCGAGCCCTTCGGCGAAGTCCGGCCGGATCTTGACCGCCTCCGACAGCAGCGCCACCGCCTCGCTCACCCGGCCCTTGCGCAGGAGCAGGTCTCCGAGGTGGGTGTACGCCTCCGCATAGCCCTTGTCGCGCGCCAGGATCCGCCGGTAGGTCTCGGTCGCCTTGTCGTCCTCGGCGCGCGCCTCGTAGGCGCGAGCGATGCCGTCGAGCGCCGGCGGGTAGTCCGCCCGCAGCTCGAGAGCCCGGTGGAAGGCGGCGAACGCCTCGTCCACGTCGCCGCGCTTGAGCCACGCGTTCCCGATGGCGACGTTCGCGCCGGGATGGGACGGGTCGAGATCGAGGGCGATTCCGAGGGCCTCGATCGCCTCCGCGTAGCGCCGCTCGCCGACGAGGGCGAGCCCGAGGTAGTAGTGGGCATGGAACGAGTTCAGGTGGAGCGAGGCGCACCGCCGGAGCGCCTCCACGGCTCGGGCGTAGTCGCCGCGGTTCAGCGCGGCGGTGCCTTCGTTGAGGAGGCGGCTCACCTCCTGCCGCACCCACGGCGCCTTTTCCGCGCGGAGCGCGGGGGCCGAATGGGTCGCGATGGCCGCCAAGGCGAGGACCGCCAGGAGGCGCCGCACGGCTCCAGGGGTGCTCACGCGGTCCATCCTAGGACGAGACACAGCGCGCGCACCACAGGAGGCGGCGCTGCCGCTGCGCCGGCGAAGCTCCGCTCGATCGGGCGCCCTCGAACCGCGCCTATAATCCGCGCCCGTGGGCGCCTTCGAGTGGAGTCTGCTGTGGGCCGCCGCGGCCGTCGCCGTCACCCACACGGCCCTCGGGCCGGACCACACCCTCCCGTTCGTCGTGCTGGCCCGCGCTCGCCGCTGGACCCGCTCCCGCACGCTCCTCGTCACGCTCGCGTGCGGGGTGGGCCATGTGGTCGCCTCGCTGCTGCTCGGTGCAGCGGGGCTCGCCCTCGGCTGCGGGGCCGCGAAGCTCTCCTCGCTCGAAGCCGCGAGGGCCGATCTCGCGGCGTGGGGCCTCGTGGCGTTCGGTCTCGCCTACGGCGCGTGGGGGCTTCGCAGGGGCATTCGCCACCGGGCGGGCCTCGTCCCGCACGAGCACGGCGGGGTGGTGCACGTCCACGCGCGCGGGGATCGCGCGCACGATCACGCCGAGAAGACCGGCTCACGCGCGAGCTCCTGGGCGCTGTTCCTCGTGTTCGTGCTCGGCCCGTGCGAGCCGCTGATCCCGCTGTGCGTGCTGCCGGCGAGCCGGGGGGCGTGGGGGCTCGCCGTCGCGGCCGCGGCCGTGTTCGCGGCGTTCACGCTCGCCACCATGGCCGGCCTCGTCCTCTGCGGTCTCGCCGGGCTCGAACGGCTGCCGCTGGCACGGCTCGAGCGCTTCGCCCACGCCCTCGCCGGCGGCGTGATCGCCAGCTCGGGGCTCGCGATCGCCGTACTCGGACTCTGAGCCCTATCCGATCCTGGCCTTGACCGCCGA
Source organism: Acidobacteriota bacterium (assembly GCA_037446795.1). Lineage (GTDB taxonomy): Bacteria > Acidobacteriota > Polarisedimenticolia > Polarisedimenticolales > JBBIHW01 > JBBIHW01. Next base: position 1,789 of record JBBIHW010000154.1, on the reverse strand, counting down.
TGCGGCGAGGATGATCGCTCCTCCGAGCAGCGACGCCGCCCCGGGGCGCTCGCCGTGGGCGAGCCAGGCCCAGACCGGGTTGAGCACCGGCTCGGCGAGCAGGATGAGCCCGGCCTCGACGGCGCGGACGCGCTGGATGCCCGAGGTGAGTAGCGCGTAGGCGAAGCCGATCTGGAACGTGCCGAGGTAGAAGATCGCCAGCCAGTCGAAGGTCCGGCTCTGCGGGAGGGGCAGCGCCATGGGCAGGCAGGCGAGGCACGCGAAGACGTTCCCGAGGACGACCGCGGCCGCCTGCTCGCCGCCTCCGTGCGCGGCCTCCCGTCCCGTGTGGCGCAGGCCCGCGAGCGTGAGCGCCCAGGCCGCGCCGCTCAGTGCCGCGAGGAGGTTGCCTCGCACCGGGTCCGGCGCGCTTTCCGTGGGCGCCTCGGCCCCGGCGAAGAACAGCGCCATGCCGCAGGCGACGACGGCGAGGAAGACGAGATCACGCTTGCGATTCGGCTCCCCGAGAAGGAGCGGTCCGAGGATCACCAGGTAGAGCGGGTAGGTGGACTGAAGGAAGATCGTGCTCGCCGCCGTGGTGAGCTTGTTGGCCAGGACGAACAGGATCAGGGTCGTGGCGTAGCCGACCCCGACGAGCGCCGCGCGGCGCGAGAGCCCCCGCCGCGCGCCGGGCAGCAGCGCCAGCAGGACGGCTGCCGCGACGGCCGACCGGAATCCCGCGACCTGCCAGCCCGTGAGCGCCGTCGCCTTGATCACGGCGCCTCCCGTGGAGAAGAGGGCCGCCGCCGCGAGGATCTTCAGCCGGTCCAGCACCTCGTCGGACATCGCGGGAAGTCTACGAGGGCGCGGTCGCGGCCGGGAATGCCCGAGCCGGGCCCCGCGGGGGTCAGGGGTCGAAGCGGGATCGAAGCTCCGGGGGAAGCAGCGGGCAAGAGCTCTCGGGCCGCCCGAAGAGTCGCTTCCGGACGCGCGCGCAGGCGCCGTAGGCGAGGTCCGCGATCGGGCGAGGCACGAGGCGGGCGAGCGAGGCCAGCGCGCGCCATGGGCGCCCGAGCCTGGACAGGACGTGGAGGACCGCTCGGGACCGGGTCAGGAGCCGGCCCTCGGCGGTCAACACCACGATGCTGTCGGCAAGCGGCTCGGGCGACGGGTCCCTCACTTCGGCCCGGAAGGCCTCCCCGCCGATCGGGGCGAACCGAAACACCCTCGCCTGCAGGTCTTGCCTCACGACGAACCGGACGAACCGGTGACAGAGGCCGCATTCCCCGTCATAGAAGACCCGCTCGGGCGCCACCGGAAGAGTCATTATAGGAAGTGGCATTACCGGACGCGGGCGTCACCCCGGCGGAAGCCGGGGTCCAGCATCGCGGGGCTGGATTCCGGCTTTCGCCGGAATGGCGGGGGGTTTGCCCGGGGCCCGTTTCGCCGTAGATTGCGCTGAGGCCGGCCCGGCGCGGAGGCGGCTGACGGCGGGCCTTTTCGGGAAGCCGGGGAACAACATTGAGACGAGCCGCGCTGGCCGCCCTCTCCTCCGCGACCCTCTTGGCCGCGCTCGCCCTCGGGGCCGCTGCGGAGGCAGCGGAGCTTCGTCCCCCCTCGCTCGAGACCGAGTCCTCGGAGGGCCGGACGCGGATCTGGGTCGAGTCCTCGACCGCCGCCGGGGAGACGGTTCGGCGGCTCCTGCGCGAGGCCCCAGGGCCTGCGATCCCGCTCGCGGCAGGCCGCGATCCGGCAGGGCGCGCCGCGTTCGTGACGTGGAAGGAGGACGGCGAGACCTGGTTCTCCTACA
>JBBIHW010000153.1:4337-7593 GCA_037446795.1 Acidobacteriota bacterium | reverse complement strand
TCGTCGTCGTCGCGCTCGCGGTCATCGGCCTGGGCGTCGGCCCGGGCATGAACGCGGGGGATCTCCTGACCCTGCGCAAGACCAACCTCACGACGCTCGTCGTCTGGGGTCTGTGGTGGCCGGGAATGATCGCGGTGGCGATCGCCTTCGGCCGAGCCTGGTGCACGGTCTGCCCCATGGAGCTCGCGAACCGCATCGGCGACGCGGTCGCGCGCAAGGCGGGCTGGCCCGCGCGCGGCTCGGCAGGCTCCTACGCGCCGGCTGGATGATCGTGGTCCTCTACCTCGCGCTCCAGCTCCTCGTCGCCGGCGTCTCGATGCATCGCGTTCCGCACTACACCGCCATCCTGCTCCTCGTGCTGCTCGGAGGCGCACTCCTCACGGGGCTCATCTTCAACCAGCCACGCTCCTTCTGCCGCGCCTTCTGCCCGGCCGGGGCGCTGCTCTCGGTCTACGGCCGGTACACGCCGCTCCAGCTCGAGGCGCGCGACCCGTCGATGTGCGGGAGTTGCCCGACCAGGGACTGCATCCGGAACGAGAACCGCCATCGCTTCGACAGGCGAAGCTGCCCCTCGCTGCTCAGGCCCTTTCACCGCGACGCATCCGACGGCTGCGTGCTCTGCCTGCAATGCGTCAAGGTCTGTCCCTACGGCAACATGGGTGTGGGGCTCGTGGCTCCGGACGCACCCGTACGCCAGAAGAAGCTGCTCAAGCCTTTCGAGGCCGCGTTCGTGATGGTCGCGCTCGGCTTCGTCGCGCACGAGGTGATCGGCGAGGTGAAGTGGCTCGACGCCGTGTTCCACTATGTGCCCGAGCGGCTCGCCGCGCTCGTGCCGGTCGTGCCATTCGGCTGGTTCGAGGCGGTGTGGTTTTTGGTGTTGTTCCCGCTCGCCGTGTGGGCGGCCATCGCCGCCATCGGTCACCTCGCAGGCCACAGGGCAGGGCTGCGCTCGCTCCTGCTCGCCGCAGCGACCGGCGCGGCGCCGGTCGTCGCCGTGGCCCACCTCGCAAAGGCTGCCGCCAAGCTCACCTCGTGGGGAGGCTTCTTGCCGCTCGCGCTGCGCGATCCCCAGGGGCTCGACACGCTCCACCGCCTCGCCGAGGGCTCCCTGACCGCGCCTGCCGCCATAGTCGGGCTCACGGTGCTCGGCTGGGCCATGCTCGCGGCGACCCTCGTCATCGCCTGGAAGGCCTGGCGCTGGACACGGCAGGTTCCGGCCGAGCTCTGGGCAGCCGCCCGCTCGGGGATGGTGTCCGCGGCGGTCGTGTTCACGTCGGCGCTCGCGGTCTGGGCGCTGCCCCTCGGGTGAAAGGAGGCGCGCGTGGACTTCGCGCTCGTCATCATCGCCGCGGCAGTGGCCTCGGGTCTGACCATGTTCTCCGGCTTCGGGCTGGGAACGCTGCTCCTGCCCGTCTTCACCCTGTTTCTCCCGGTCGAGGTGGCGGTCGCGGCCACGGCGCTTGTGCACGGCGCCAACAACGTGCTCAAAGCTGGGCTCCTCGGCAGGAAGGCAGATCCCAGGCTGGTGCTCCGCTTCGGTCTGCCGGCCATCGTCGCCGCCTTCGCCGGGGTGTACGTGCTCAAGCTGCTCTCGGGGATGCCGGAGCTCTGGACCTACTCGCTCCTGGGCAAGCAGGCGATCGTCACCCCGCTCAAGCTGGCCATGGCGGTTCTCATGACCGGATTCGCGGTGCTGGAGCTGCACCCGCGTTTCGAGAAGCTCGAAATCGATCGCCGCTGGCTCCCGCTCGGCGGCGCGCTCTCGGGCTTCTTCGGCGGGCTGTCAGGACATCAGGGCGCGCTCCGGTCAGCCTTCCTCGCCAAGGTCGGCGTCTCGCCCGAGGCCTTCGTCGGCACCAACGCGGTCATCGGGCTCCTCGTGGATCTCGTGCGGATCTCCGCCTACGGCGCGATCCTGTTCGGCGGCCGGCTCGCGGACATGACCCACAGCCGGGAGGGAGCCCTGGTCACGGCCGGCGCGCTGGCCGCGTTTGCAGGCGTGATCATCGGCAAACGAGTCCTGCGCAAGGTGACGATGGCAACGGTCCAGCAGATCACGGGAGCCATACTGCTCCTCATCGCCATGCAGCTCGGGCTCGGGGTCATCTGACGGACTGCGGCCGCAACTCCGCCGGGAAACCACAGCATATCGGCATGTTGCGGCAGAGCATCAAGGACCAAGTCCGGGCTTGACAACCTGAGCCGCCGAGAGTAATCAATTAGTCTGTTGATTCCTTGAACGGAGCGCACATGCCATCGTCAGGCCGAAAGTTCAAGGACGCCATCTACGAGCAGCTCGGCCGCATTGGCAAGGCGGTGAGCAGCCCTCGCCGGCTCGAGCTCCTGGACCTGCTCTGCCAGGGCCCGAGAACGGTCGAGGCCCTGGCCGCGGAAGCCGGTCAGTCGCTCGCCAACACCTCGCAGCACCTCCAGGTGCTGCGCGCATCAAGGCTGGTCGAGGCCGAAAAGCACGGACTTTTCGTGACCTACCGCCTCGCCGACGAGAGGGTCTGCGCATTCTTCAGGGACTTGCGCAGACTCGCCGAGTCGCGCCTGCACGAGATCCAGGCGGTCACCCGCCAGTTCCTCGAGGAGCGGGGCGAGATGGAGCCAGTGGATCGCGACACCCTGATTTCTCGGATAAGGAGCGGCGAGGTCACACTACTCGACGTACGGCCGCGCGAGGAGTTCGAGGCCGGCCATATCCCGGGTGCGGTCTCGGTCCCGCTCGCCGAGCTCGAGTCAAGACTCGCCGCGCTGCCGCGCGACCGGGAAGTCGTCGCCTACTGCCGCGGTCCCTACTGCGTGCTGGCCGTCCAGGCCGTGGAGGTGCTGCGCGCGAAGGGGTTCCGGGCGATCCGCATGGAAGAGGGAGTTCCCGACTGGCGCGCCCGCGGCTTGCCAGTCGAGGCGTCAACGAAGGAGGCCCAGGCATGAGCAAGACGCTCTTCATCCTCAACGACCCGCCGTACGGCACCGAGCGCAGCTACAACGCCCTGCGGCTCGCCGGCTCCCTCGTGAAGCAGGAGGAACAGCAGGTCCGCGTGTTCCTCATGGGCGACGCGGCGAGCTGCGCCAAGGCCGGACAGCAGACGCCCAACGGCTACTACAACCTCGAGCGCATGCTCCGCGCGGTCTCCCAGCGCAAGGGCGAGATCGGCGTCTGCGGCACCTGCATGGACGCCCGCGGCATCGCCCCCGACGAGCTCGCCGAGGGAGCCAGGCGCAGCACCCTCGACGAGCTGACCGAGTGGAC
>JBBIHW010000153.1:0-4237 GCA_037446795.1 Acidobacteriota bacterium | reverse complement strand
GAAGCACATCGTCACGTCGGTCATCGAGCACCCGGCGACAGCGAACCCTTGCCGTCTGTTCGAGCGCCGCGGCTGGGATGTCACCTGGCCCGATGTCGACCAGGATGGCCGCGTCCGCGACGAGGACGTGCGCGGGGCGGTGACCGACCGGACGGCGCTCGTGACGCTGATGCACGCCAACAACGAGACCGGCACGCTCCAGCCCGTCGCCGAGGTCGCGCGCGCGGTCCACGACGCGGGGGCCCTGCTGCACACCGACGCGGCGCAGTCGGTGGGCAAGGTCGAGGTGCGCGTTGACGCGCTCGGCGTGGATCTCCTGTCCATCGCGGGCCACAAGCTCTACGCGCCCAAGGGCGTGGGCGCGCTGTACGTGCGCACGGGCGTGACCCTGGAGCCGGTGCTGCGTGGAGCCGGACACGAGCGCGGCCTGCGGCCCGGCACGGAGAACGTGGCCTCCATCGTCGGGCTCGGCGTGGCCTGTGGAATCGCGGAGGCATCCCTTGCGAACGAATCGGGGCGCGTCCGGTCGCTGCGGGACGAGCTCTGGTCGCTGCTGCGGGCGCAGATCCCGGGCCTCGCGCTCAACGGCCACGAGACATTGCGCCTGCCCAACACGCTGAACGTGAGGTTCCCCGGTGTGCGCGGCAGCGACTTGCTGGCGAGCGCTCCCGGGATCGCGGCATCGACCGGCTCCGCGTGCCACGAGGGCGGGGAGTCTGCGTCCGCTGTGATCCTCTCCATGGGCATCCCTGCCGACGAAGCACTCGGCTCGGTACGCCTCTCGCTGGGACGTTCGACCTCCCGCGAGCACGTCCACCGGGCGGCAGAGCTTCTGGTACATGCGTGGAAGCAACTGTCTTGACAGGGACGCCCGGGTTGCCGCCAATCATGCGAATGGCAGTGCGTGCCGAGAGGTCACCATGAACAGATCCCGATGCTGCGGCCTCGTGCTGTTGCTGGTGACGGCCCTTGCGTATGTGGTGATCGCCTCTGGGTGCCGCGATCGGGGCACTGGCAGCACTTCCTCGAGCGTGCAGGCCAGTGCGCCCGCAGGCGCGTCGAACTCGAATACGCCCACTGCGGTCGGGCACGACCCGTTGCATCCGCCGATCGACTGCCCGCTGCACAAGCAAGGCATCGACCCGACCCGCATGCGTCCATTCGAGGATGTCGAAAAATACATCGCGTTCCTCGACCGTGCCGACCGCGCCGCGTGGCAGAAGCCCGACGACGTGGTTGCGGCCGTTGGCCTCATGGGCACGGAGACGATCTTTGACCTCGGCGCTGGCTCCGGCTACTTCACGTTCCGGTTCGCCAGGGCTCTACCGAGTGGCAAGATCATCGCCGCGGACACCGAGGCCGAGATGGTCCGCCACATTCATCACAAGGCGATGACCGAGGGGGTGCGGAACGTCGAGGCCAGGCTCATCCAGGCAGCGGATCCCGAGGTTCCAGGTGACGCCGACATCGTGTTCGTCTGCGACGTGCTCCACCATGTCGCGGATCGGCCGACCTGGCTCGCCAAGCTGGTCGCCGAGATGAAGACGGGAGCGCGGCTGGTGCTGGTCGAGTTCAAGGAAGGTGATCTTCCCGAGGGGCCGCCCGAATCGGTGAAGATCCCACGAGACCAACTCGTTGACCTCGTCGCCAAGGCCGGTCTCGTTCTCGCATCTGAGCGAGCCGATCTGCTGCCGTACCAGACGTTTCTGGTTTTCCGAAAACCATGACCCAGCAACCTCTCATCTCGCTCAAGCCGATCGGTGTCATCCGCTCGCCCCACCTGGTTGCCGCGGGCACGCCCATCCAGCCTGCCTACGCGGAGCAGTGCGAGGGACAGGTCGTCGTCGATCCAGCATTCGAAGAAGCGCTGGCCGACCTCGAAGGGTTCGAGCGCGTCTGGCTCATCTACTGGTTCGACCGCGCCGGACCCTACAAGCCGCGTGTCGTCCCGTACAGGGACAACCGCGAGCACGGGCTCTTTGCGACACGCTCTCCGAGCCGGCCGAACCCGATCGGCATGTCGGTCGTCAGACTGCTCGGTCGCAAACGCAACCTCCTCCGGGTTGGAGGGATCGACATCCTGGACGGCACTCCTCTCCTCGACATCAAGCCCTACGTCCCCGAGTTCGACGCCCACTCCTCGTCGAAGGCCGGCTGGCTCGACGAGCAACGCGAGGACCGCAAAGAAGCAGACGGCCGGTTTCATGGGGATCCGGAGTCCTGATCACCTGGTTGTGATCAGTAGAAAATCGACGCTTCGCTCGACTAGTTCCCGAGCTCGCCTCCGAGGTTCTGCGACACGCGCTGCAGAAACCGCTTCGACACTTCCTCGGCCTCGCCGTACTTCTCGAACACCGGCCGCAGGAACGGCCGCGCGGGGACCTTGATCACGGCGATGCCGGTGCCGGGGCGGTCGCTGGCAGGCGCGTCGAGGCCGGCGGCGCGGAAGGCGGCGTGGAGGAAGCGGCGGGCCTTGGGCGTGAGTTTGATGGTGATCGGCCGCGAGCCGAACTCGTGGACCGCGGCGACGTTGACGAGGGACTGGCCGCCCTTGCCCCTGGCCCTGCGCAGGACGCCGACGAAGACGCCGCCCGGCTGCTTCACGACGGTGATCGAGTTGCGCAGGTCGCCGCGGACCATCAGCGCCTTGGTCCCCTTGAAGCCGCGGAACCGGCGGATGGCGAGCGTCGTGGGAGCGAGCGGAGCGAAGGGCTGGCCGCCGGGCGCCTGCTCGCGCAGGCCCTCGACGATCTTGGTCCGGAAGAACTGCGCCTCCTGGAGCACGGCCTTGTCGATGGCCTCCTTCACGCGCCGTCCGCCGGCGAGGATGCGGCGCGCGAGCGGCCACTGGCCGATCTTCGTGACCCGCACGTTCACGCGGAACCCCGCACACCGAGCTCGCGCTCGTCGAAGGTGACGAGCAGGAGGTTCCGGCAGCGCCCCAGGCCGAACGATTGAGGCTGCACCTCGGTGGCGTAGAGCCCGGGCGGCGTGCGCACGGCCTGCACGAGGCTGCCCGCAAGGTCGTGGATCGCGACCAGGCGGTCGTTCACGCGCAGGAGCGCGTCGCCCGTGCCCGGGTCGACGAGGCCCATGCGCTCGAGGTCCCGGAAGTGGAACACGAGGATGACGCGCGAGTCGGGCGAGTTGCCCGAGGCGAGCTGGCGCAGGGCCTCGAAGGCACCGACCTCCACCTGGCAGGGGATGCGGATGGGCGGCATCTCCTTGCGCGCATCCACGCCCCGACCCGGGCCGGACGGAACGATGACCGTCTCCTTGAAGTCGGGGTCGTAGCCCGAGGCGAGCGGCCCGGCGTCGTCCGGGTCTGCTGCCGTGGCGGCCGTGTCGAGCCGCGCGATCTCGGCGAGGAAGGGGTTGATGAGCCTCCCTCGCATCAGGCCGCTCCGAAGTCGGCCGGCCGCACGAAGGCCACCAGCACGTTGTCGATCTCCGGGTCACCGGTGAACGCGCCCGTGAGCCGCAAAGCGTCAAGGGTGTAGGCCTGGTCGCGCGTGCGCTCGCTCGTCAGGCGCCAGCGCCTCTGCGCGTCCTCGCGCCGGTCCGCGTCGGCGAGAAGCGGCAGCTCGCGCAGGACGAGGAGCTTCGTGACGTGGCGGATGAGCGCGGGCGTGCGTCCGGTCGGCGATCCGTCGGGCTCGGTGTAGCCGAAGACGCCGCGCACCTCGATGTTCTGCTGTCCCCGCGGCCAGGCGAGACGGCCGAGGCCCGGGAACGGCTCGTCGCCGCCGACGAGCTCGATCCGCGGGTGGTCACGGTCGTCCGGCAGGAGCAGGCCCTGCGTCAGGTGCCGGTTGTAGACCCGGTAGAAGCCGGGATCGACCGGAAGGTCCCCCGGCGAGAACGGGCTCGAGTCCACGAGCACCGCCTCGACGCCGATGATCGGGTGCCCCAGCGGAAGCACGCGGCCGCCCGTGCCGTCCACAAGGAGCACCTGGGCCCGCGGCTCGAAGAAACGGCCGGTCATGCGTTCGATGTAGCTGCCAGCGAGGACGATCAGGGACTCGACCCTGGCGTCCGGGGCGGCAGCCTCGGTCACGCCCTCGGCGCGCAGATCGGCGACGGTCGCGTACATGGGCTATCCCGCATGCGGCTGCCCGCCGGCCGCCCCAAGTGCCGGCTCTCCCCGGCGGGCCGACGCCTCCTCCGTGGCCTCGATCCTGCCCAGGAAGGGCCGCCGGTCGGGCGGCGGGGGTTCCTGGCGGTCATGACCGGGCTC
>JBBIHW010000152.1:0-7613 GCA_037446795.1 Acidobacteriota bacterium | reverse complement strand
GTGGAAGCGATCGAGGATGTGCATCGCCTTGGGCAAGTGGGTGTCGATGACACCCCTGTAGCCCAGGTCGCTGACCACACCCCGGAGCTTGCGCCGGCCTTTCCGAAACGGCAGCTGGATGAACTCCCCCTCCTTGGTGAAGGTGCCGTCGGTCGCGAGCAGGTGCAGATGGGGGTGGAAGTTGGCCGCGCAGGCGCCGAAGGTCTGGATGGAGGCGACGAGCCCCGGTAGGGCGTCCTTTCGGTCCAGGATCGCGCGGAAGCTCCCGACGATCGCGTCCCGGGCCGCTCGGGCGAGCAGGCCCCGCAGGCGCCGCTCTCTCCGGAACAGTCCCCCCGTCGCCCGGTATCCGGATCCGAGCGAACGGACGCGACCGCGTCACGACCTCCGCCTGAGGTGCCGGCCGGGATCGAACGGCTCCCACGGCTTCTCCTCCGGGGCAGGACCGGCAGCAGGCGGCTCGGGCCGGCGCAGGAAGACCTCGTCCCCCTCGAGCTTGACCTCGTAGACCGTCACCTTCGCCCAGGGCCTGGCAGGGCTGACCCCGGTCCGCGTGTCGTACCGCCACCGGTGCCAGGAGCACTCGACGAGGGTGTCGGCCTCGACGAGCCGGCCGACGGCGAGCGAGGCTCCCATGTGCGGACACGCGTCGGAGAACGCGACGAAGCCATGGCGCGTCCTGAAGACCGCAACCTTGAGGCCGTCCACCTCGACGAGCCGGCCGCGCCCCTCGCGGAACTCGCTCGCCCGGCCGATCGAAACGAAGTCGCTCACGGGAGAAGGCTACGGACAGCGCCGCGCTCGCGCAACGGCCGTCCCGAAGACCGGACGTCACCCCGGCGCAAGCCCGGGGGGGCGCAGGTCTCGCACACGGGACTCCGGCGTTCGCCGGAATGCCGGTCTGCCGGGGCACGAGTGTCCGGATCGCCCCCTCCGCTACAATCCCGCGCCTTCGATGCGCGGCGGTCGTTCATTCCAGGCGCTTCGCCACCGGGATTTCCGCCGGCTGTGGCTCTCGATGCTCCCGAGCCTCACCGGCTCCCAGATGCAGGTGGTCGCCCTCCACTGGCACGTGTACCTGCTCACGCGCTCTCCTCTCGCGCTGGGAATGGTCGGCCTGACGCGCGCGCTCCCGATCATCTCGCTCGCGCTGTGGGGCGGGATCGTCGCCGACCGGCACGACCGGCGGCTCATGATGGCCGGCGCCCAGATGGCCATGGCGGCGGTCGCCGCGGCGCTCTGCGGGCTCACGGTCTGCGGACGCGAGAGCGTGTGGGCGATCTACGGGCTGAGCGCGCTGTCCGCCGCGGCGTCGGCCTTCGACGGGCCCTCCCGCCAGGCGCTCGTGCCCCGCCTCGTTCCGGTCGCGGATCTGCCGGGGGCGCTCGCCTTGAACCTGACCGCCTTCCACGGGGCCATGATCCTCGGTCCCGCCCTCGCCGGCGCGATCATCGCGGGAGGCAGCGCCCTCTCCTCGCCCGTTGCCGAGGCCCTCCCTTCGGCCGCGGACACGCGCGGACTCGGATGGATCTATGGCCTCAACGCGCTGTCGTTCGTGCCGGTCGTCGCCGCCCTGCTCTCCCTCGACATGGCGTCGGGAACTCCCTCGCCGGGGCGCCGCCCCGCGGGCGGCTCTCTCGCCTCCCTCCGGGAGGGCTTCCGGTTCGTCTTCACGTCGCCACCCCTGGTCTGGACCATGGCCCTCGACTTCTTCGCCACGTTCTTCTCGGGGGCGACATCCCTCCTGCCGATCTTCGCCGACCAGGTGCTGCACGCGGGGCCTGCGGGCTACGGCCTGCTCGCCGCCGCGCCCGCGTTCGGAGCCCTCGCGGGCTCCCTGTGGCTCGCGTTCCGGCCGCTGCCCGGACGGCAGGGACGGATCCTCCTCTGGGCGGTCACGGCCTACGGCCTCGCCACCGTCGCGTTCGGCGCGTCGCGCTGGTTCTGGCTGACCCTCGTCGCGCTGGCGGCGACGGGGCTCGCCGATCTCGTCTCCACCGTCGTCCGGCAGATGCTCCGGCAGCTCGTCACGCCCGACTGGCTGCGCGGTCGCATGACCTCCATCAACATGATCTTCTTCATGGGAGGACCTCAGCTCGGCGAGGTCGAGGCGGGGCTCGTGGCGTCCCTGTTCGCCTCGGCCGCCGTCGGGGCGACCGTGTCCGTCGTCTCGGGCGGGCTCGCGACGCTCGCAGTCGCCGCCGCCGTCGCCTTCGCCACGCGCGCCGTGCGGGACTGGGAGTGGAGGGAGGTCACTCCTTGAACTCTTCCACGAAGCGCTCGAGGGCCACCCGCAGCGAAGCGGGGGCGACGGCGGGGAAGCGGTAGAGCTGGTCCTCGATCCGCTCGAACAGGCGCACGAGCTCCGCGGGACGGACCAGGCCGCGGCCCACGAACTCGGTGGCGTCGGACACGTCCGGGACGTGCCCGCGCTCGATCTTGGCCAGCGCCTGGGCGTACGGATCGTAGTGGTACAAATCGGCGTTGTCGCGGCGCTCGATGTGGAGGCTCCTTTCTTGCCAGCCTGGAAGCTCGGGCAGGAAGTCGGCGGGGCAGGCGAGCTCCACTTGATCTCCAGCTCGTCCTTGAGCCTCGCGATCGCCCGCAGGAGGCGGTCCTCCTCGGGGATCATCCGCACGTCCACGTCAATGGTGCTCGGTCGCCATCCGAGCAGGACCGCGGTCGCTCCGCCCGCGAAGTAGATCCTCGCCCCGCGCGCCGCCTCGCTCCCGAGGGCGCGCACGAACGCTCGGATCCGCGCCTCGTCCGCTAGGCGGCGCATCCGTACGCCCGCTCGAAGCTCACGAGCCGGCGAATCAGTGCGTTGTAGCGGGCGTGGGCGGAGTCGGGATCGCCTCGCGCGAGGAGCTGGTAGAGGCGGTGCTCCGGAGGGTCCCCGGGGAGGTCCGGGACGTGGAGACCGAGGCTTCTCAGGCGGGGCGCGCCGATGGCGACCAGCAGGGCCTTCGCCGACTCCCGACCCGCGCGAAGGTCGTCGAGACCCCGAGCGATCAGGTCTCCCCCGGGCAATCCCGTGAGCTCCACCGGCCCATTCTAGTCGAGCGCGTGGCGCCGAGGCTCGATCCCCGGAGGACGTCCGGGGAGCGCCCACATCATCGCGCCCGACACCAGCCCGAGGGCGAGCGTGCCGGCCCAGAGCACCTTCGGGCCGAGCCGATCCATCACGAGCGTGCCCGCCCAGGGACCCAGCATGAAGGAGGCCCCGAAGGCCATCATGAACAGCCCCATGTACTCCCCGCGCCGCTCGGCCGGGGCGATGTCCGACACGTAGGCGTTCATCGCGGGGAAGAGCAGCATCTCCCCGAACGTCCAGACCACGACGGTCGCGGCGACCGTCCAGGCGCCCCGAGCGAGCGCGAGCGCCCCGAACCCGGTGCCGAACAGCACGCAGCCGAGCCCCATGAGCCGCTGGTGCGGCCAGGCGGCGGTCGTCCCTGTGAAGGGAACCTCGAGGACCACGATCATCGCCGTGTTGATCGTGAAGAGCAGCCCGTAGGTCGAAGGCGAGAGCCCGAGGTCCCGGACGAGGTAGAGCGGCATGGCCGAGACGTGCTGGAAGAAAACGACGCCCACGGGCACGAGAGCGGCGAGGAACAGGATCATCCTCGGGTCTCGATGAGCGGCGGATGTCGCCCGCGCGGCCGGCGCCGACGCCGACCCCGGCTCGCCCGCCTCCCTCCGCTCGCTGCCAGACAGCGCGAGACCCAGGACGGCCCAGGCGGCGAGCGACGTCGCCCCGTCGAGCCAGAAGATCCACCGGAACGACGCCTCGGCCAGGAAGCCCCCGACCGCAGGGCCGATGCTCATCCCGAGATTGACGGCGAGCCGGACCAGCGCGAAGGCCGGTCGCATCAGCTCGCCCCCCACGAGGTGGGAGACCGTCGCCATCATGGCCGGCCGGAAGCTCTCGCTGGCGAGGCCGAGGGCCACGGTCGCGACGAGGAGCATCGGCCAGCTTCTCGCCAGCGGGAACGCCAGCATGAGGAGCCCCGTGGCGGCGAGCGACAGCTTCATGAGCCGAAGCGATCCGAACCGGTCGCACAGCCTGCCCGCGGCGGGAGCCACGGCCAGCGCCGTGGCGCCGTAGAGGGCCATGACGAGCCCGGCCCTCGCCGCCGACTGCCCGAGCGCGCCCGTCACGTAAAGCGTGAGGAACGGCAGCACCATGGTGCCCGCGCGGTTCACGAGCGTCGCCGCCGAGAGGACCCACACCTCGCGCGGGAGGCGCCGCAGCCCGCTCCAGGGATTCATCGCGGGCTACCAGCGGGCGAGCGCTCGGGCCTGTTCGGCGATCCGCTCGACGCTGGGGACCGAGGCCGCCTCGAGGTCCTTCTGATAGGGAACCGGAGCGTCGGGGAAGGCGACCCGGCGGACGGGGCCGTCGAGCTCCGCGAACGCCTTGTCGGCGATCCGAGCGGCGAGCTCCGCCCCGAAGCCCCCCGTGAGCGGTGCCTCGTGGACGATCAACGCCTTCGCCGTCTTTCGGACCGAGCGGAGCACGGCCTCCTCGTCGAGCGGGCAGAGCGACCGCAGGTCCACGACCTCGACCGAGATCCCCTCGGCCGCCAGCCGCTCGGCGGCCTCGAGCGAGCGGTGGACCATCCAGCCCCAGCTCAGAACCGAGAGGTCCTCGCCCGGCCTCGCGATCCGCGCCCGGCCGAGGGGAACCGTCCCGTCGCCCTCCGGGAGCGGCTCTCGCAGGCGGCGGTAGAGGTACTTGTGCTCGAAGTAGAGAACCGGGTCCGGGTCCTGGATCGCCGCTCGCAGGAGGCCGTAGGCGTCCGAGGGTGTGGCGGGGACGGCCACCTTGAGGCCGGCCGCGTGCAGGAACCACGCCTCCGTGGACTGGGAGTGGAACGCGCCGGCCCCGGCGCCCGCCCCGTAGGGGAGACGTACGACGAGGGGCACCGGGCGCTCGCACCGCCAGAACATCTTGGCCGCCACGTTGACGAGCTGGTTGAAGCCGCACGACACGAAGTCCGCGAACTGCATCTCGACGACGGGCCGCAGGCCGAGCAGCGCGGCCCCCACGGCCATTCCGATCGTCCCGGACTCGGAGATCGGCGTGTTGATCACGCGCGAGGGCCCGAACTCCTCCACGAACCCCTTCGTGACCTTGAAGGCGCCGCCGTACTCGGCGATGTCCTGCCCCATCAGAAACACGTCGCGGTCGCGGCGCATCTCCTCCCGCAGCGCCGCAGAGATCGCCTCGAGGTAGGTCGGCCCTGCTGCCGGCTCAGCGGGCATGAACCTTCCTCGGCGCGGACGGGTCCGGGTCGCTCGAAGCCATCGCCCGGTCCACGGCCTCGAGGACGAGCGAGGAGGCGCGCCGCGCGACCTCGTCCAGGTCGGCCCGCGTGGCGACCTTCTCTTCGAGGAGCGCCCGCTCGAAGCGCTCGAGCGGGTCCAGCTCGCGGAAGCGGCGCCGCTCCGCCTCCGGGATCCGAAGATACGAGTCGTCCCCTTCGGAGTGCCCCCGCATCCGCCCCACCACGGCCTCGATCAGGGTGGGCCCGTCGCCCCGCCGCGCCCGGGCGACGGCGGTGCTCGCCTCGCCCAGCACCGCGAGCACGTCGCCGCCGTCCACGCGCACGCCGGGGATCCCGTAGCAGCGGCCGCGCTCTGCGAGCGTGGCCGACGCGTACTGCTGGCTCGCCGGCGTCGAGAAGGCCCAGCCGTTGTTCTCGATGACGAGGACGAGCGGGACGCGGAGAACCGCGGCCATGTTCAGCCCCTCGTGGAAGTCGCCGGTCGAGGTTCCCCCTTCGCCGATGAAGTTCACGGCGACCCGATCGGTCCCGCGCAGCTTGAAGCCGAGCGCCACGCCGGCGGCGACGGGGATCATCGAGCCCAGATGGCTGATCATGCCCACGTGCAGGATCCCGCGCGCCTCCTCGAACCAGGAGTAGTGATAAGAGCGCTCGTAGCCGCGGCTGAACCCATCGGCCTTGCCGAGCATCTGGCAGGCGAGGCGGTAGAGCGTCTCGCGCGGGTCCACGTCGGGCGTGCGCCGGCCCGTCGAGGGCGGATAGAGATCGGGAAAGAGACGGTGCGCATCCAGGTAGTAGCGGAGGATGGCGCCTGCGTCGCGGTGGAGCGAGCAGAGCGCGTCGCCCGCCTCGATCGCGGTCGCCGCGGCCACCGCGACCGCCTCGTTGCCGACCGAGCTGTACCACTTGGCGACGGCGCCGGTCCTGAGCATCCGCTCGAACCGGAGGTCCCACTCCCGGGCGAGCCGCATGAACAGGTGGAGCTCGCGCTGCTCGGCGGCGGACAGCTCGCGGGCGCCCGCCGGTGAAACGGCCGTCGCCGAAGGCTCGCTCCTCGCGTGGCGCCGCTCGCTCGCCGTGCCGGGCCTCTTCGTCGGGGACACGATGGGCGGATTCTAGCGTCCGGCCCGGCCCCGTTCCACGACGGCCAGCGCCGTGGCGCCCGGGGCGATCCGATCTCGGACGCCACGCCGGGCCCGAACGCTCGAAACGGCGGCGGTCGTGCGGGTGGAACCTCGTCCGTGGGTCGAGCATGCGGCGCGGGCGAGCATCGGCTCGTGCCGCGACCGGCCGGGACGCGCCTGTGAACCGTCGAGGGCCTCTACGACACGCGGGCACGACCGCGCCCGCCCCGGCCACGTCGGAATCGCGCTGGCGAACGACCCGGCGACGTCCCGGCCCGGGACCCTGACACCGTCCGGACGTGCCCTGCGTGTCCGGGCAGCGCCCGGGCTCGCCGTCGAGACCGTCTCGCCGACCGACACCGTCCCGGCCATCCATTCGGAGGCGGCGGGCGGCCTTGCCGCGGGAGCGCGCCTCGTGTGGATCGCCCCGAGCGGAGACGACTCGCGGTCTACCGCGCCCCGCTCTCGCCGCAGGTGCTCGCGGAGCGGCGAGCGGCCCGAAGGTGGTGGCGCGCGGCTTTCCGGCGTTCGAGGACCGAGGCGGCGCTCCTCGCGGGCGGATCAGCCTCCAGCCGGAGAGGTCGTCGCGAGGCCCGCCGCGGCGGGCGGGACCGGGTGGCCCAGGCGCTGCAGCTCCGCGTTGATGAGCTCGGCGAACGCCTCGAACGGCTTGGCCCCCGACAGATACCTGCCGTTGATGAAGAAGCTCGGCGTGCCCGTGATCCCGAGGCTCCGCGCCTCGGCGAGGTCGGCATCAATGACGGGGCGATGCCGCCCGCTCGTGACCGCCTCCTCGAACCGCTTCACGTCGAGGCCCAGCTCGCGCGCGTACCGCTGCAGGAACGGCCACTGGATCTTCCCCCCCGAGCCGAAGATCCTGTCGTGGAACGGCCAGAACTTCCCCTGCTCCGCCGCGGCGACCGAGGCCATGTGCGCCATCGGAGCGTCCTTGTGGAAGTCGAGCGGGAAGTGCTTCCAGACGATCCTCACCTTGTCGCCGTAGACCTGCTGGATCCGGTCGAGGGTCGGACCGACCCTCGCGCAGAAAGGTCACTGGAAGTCGGAGAACTCGACGATGGTGACCGGCGCGGTCGCCGGGCCGCGTGCAGGGGCGCCCTCGGTGCGGACGGGGTAGACGCGGGAGGGATCGGGCGCGCGCGGCCGCTGCGGTTGCGCCGCGGCGCGCGCCGCCTGCACG
>JBBIHW010000151.1:0-7670 GCA_037446795.1 Acidobacteriota bacterium | reverse complement strand
GCGCACGACCCCTCCGGCAACACCGCCGCAATGCAGGTCCGCTCGTTCGTGTTGCTCGCGATGTCCCGGAACACCACCTTGGGCCGGCCGTCAGGGGGCTTGCCATTCTTCCGCTCGGCCGCCTCAAGACTCACCCAACGCTCGATCGGCTCGATATCCACCAGGAACTGCTCGATGTGCTTCCCCTGGTACAGCGGCCAAAACCCCTTCTCCGCCATCCGGGCGCGAATCTCCGGCCAGGCGGCGGGATCGTAGTAGGGCTCCTGCGTCATGGTGCCCGCCACGGGCCCGAGAATCTGCCGCGGGTTCCACAACCGCCCCGTCTTGGGATCGGTCCAGAGATCCCGATCGTTGGTCATGTGGAACTCGGTGTAGAACCGCGCGTTCCAGGTCCCCGGCCCTTGGTCGCCGAGGAGCGGGCGGCCCTCGTACATCTTGAGCACGATGTCGCGGTCCCGCGGACTCCGGTACTCGAGAAACGCGAGCGTCCCAGGCGATAGCCGCTCGAGCTCCGCGCGGCGCACCGTCACCACCCACGGCGCCGCAGCCATGACCGCGGGGCGAGCGGCCGGCTCGCGATGGCGCGCCGTCTTGTCGAGCTCCGCCAGGTCATGGCGCATGAACGCCGCCGCGAACTCGGCTGGCGCTTCGGCTTTCCGCTTCTCGAAGACGAGGCTCACGAACTTGTACCTGGAATCGATGGGGAAGATCTTCTTACGATTCTCGAATCCGTAGAACCGCTCGACGCTGCACTCGTCTAGCAGGAGATAGCGCAACCCGGTGCAGCCCTCGTTGTTGTAGATGGCGGAGGGCACGACGAAGCCCACCCGGCCACCGACACGGACCACACGATAGGCACGCTCGACGAAGAATTTGAACACGTCCGGGTCGCCGCCGGTGCTCTTGCCGTCCACCTTCCAGTCGTGATACCGATAGTCGCCCCCCTTCTTCAGACAGGTGGCGAGTGATTTCACGCGGCGCTCGTACTCCTTGAACGCCTCACCGAGCCCAGGAATGGCCTCGCGCATTTCGGCGATGCGGCGGTCGAGTTCTCCTCCCTTAAAGGCACGGATCAGCACGTCGTAGGCGCCGTAGAACTCCTTGCGGTCGGGCTTGATCTTGTCCCAGGGCGGGTTGCCGAGGACGGCGTCGAACCCTGCCGCGCCATCGCCCAGGAACACCTCGGGATACTCGAGTTCCCAGTGAAAGAACCGCTCGCGCTGGCGAATCGCCTCGAACGCTGCCGCCCAGGGTCGAGCGCTGATCAGCCGCCGAAGCTCCGCAGGCCGCTCGATCAGGCCGCAGAGCGCCTCCCAGTCGCCCCAGATTCGCGGCTCGAACGCCGCCGCCGAGCGCAAATCGAACAGCAGGTTCGCCGACTCGAGCGTCTGCTCGGCCTCCCGGAGCAGGCGCTTTTTGAACTCCTGCTCCCCGGTGCTCTCCGGCTCGATCCCCTCGCGGCGCAGGTCTTCGGGCCGGGCCTCGTCTATGGTCCGGCGGAGCTGAGCCGCCCGAGCGATGGCGCGCCGCACCTCGTCCTCGAACAGGCCGAGCTGCGCTGGACGGGCCCTCCGCGCGAGCGCCGGAATGGGGGGCTGATCGAGCCGCGCCATCCAAGTGCCGAGCAGCGAGTTGCCGCAGCGAACGTGATGCTCGAAGAAAGTGAGCGGCCGATCGCCCGCGACCGACTCGATCCAGAGCGCCACCCGCGCGAGCTGGACGGCGGTGGGGTTCAGGTCCACGCCAAAGAGACAGCGCTCGGCGATCCGTCGCTTGCACCACGCCCGGGCCTCCGAGTTGGCCGCGCGGGCCTCCTCGTCGGATGCCTGCCAGTTATCGTCCCAGCCCTGCTCGGTCTTGGCGTCGAACTCGGGCGGCGAGCGGCCGCCGTGCTCCTCCACGTAGGCTCGGTGCAGGGCCTGAGCGAGAAACCGCATCGCCTCGACCAGGAAGTGGGCACTGCCGCAGGCCGGGTCGAGCACGCGCAAACGCTCGATCTCGGCCGCAGTCCTACCCTCGACCAGCGGCCCCAGAGCATGGCGCACCAAGTCCTGGACCAGGGGGCGCGGTGTGTAGAACGAGCCTGATCCCTTACGGCCGGGCCCCGGGATGAAGTGGAACGTTCCGGGCTCCAGACGGCGCACCAGTCGGGCGGGAGCGTTCTTTTTGACCCCTTCCTCTTCCCCCTCCTCGCCTTCTTCGCTTTCGTCCCCTTCCGCGACCGATTCCTCGATATCGATATCAGCCAGGACCGGCTCGTCCTCTTCGTCCTCGTCCTCCGACGGCGCCTCGGGATGGAGGGCCTCAGCCGCCGTTCCCGCGACGATCTCGAACTCTCCCTTGAGCTTGAGATTCTTCTGCCGCCACAGACGCACGACCTCAGCCGCCGGGAGGGCGTACTCGCGCCCCTGCACGCGCAGCTCGATCAGGGTTTCGCGCGCGACGCGCGGTTCGTATTCGAGCAGGCCTTCGTACACCGCTCCCAGGTTCTCGATGTCGAGCTCGCGGAACGAGACGCGTTCCCGCCCCACGCCGCGCCGCGGCGACGCGGTGGCAAGATCGAGCACGAGACGCGCCACCGTCGAGTCCGGAAGCCGGGCTTCGTCGAGAAGTTGGCCCTCCGGTGTCGTGGCGCTGAAGAAGTCACCGCCGCGGGGCGGGATGTTCTCCCATGGGGTGATGGGCGGAAGGCCTTTGTCGTAAATCGCGAACAGCGCGCGCAGGCGGTCCCAGAAGGCGCAGCGATTGGAGGCCCACGCGCGGGCGGGCTCGCGGAGCAGCTCGTCCAGCAGGCCCTGGGCCGAGTAGCTGTCGCGGTAGAGGCGATGCTGGTCCAGCCGCGGATCGCGCGCCTCGGCGTAGAGGATGAAAAGAACCCGATACAAGGCAAGCAGGGCGGCGTCGCGGTAGCGACGCAGGTCAGCCTCGCCGAGTTCGAGCGGCGACTCAAGCTGTCCTCGAGCGACGGCGTCCCCGATGAGCCCAGATACCAGGGACTCGGCCGCGGTAAACACGGCCCGCTTCAGGTCCTCGGAGACCTTCTCGGCGTGTTCGCGGCTCTCGCGCTCGATTGCCTCGATGGGGATCGCGCCGTCCGGCCCGGGCGCGAAGCTCGATACCGAAAACAGCCGGAAGAAAGCCGCGAACGATTCGGGATCTTCGTCCTCGGCCAATCCCGCAAGGTCCACCTCCAGATACGCGCCCCTGGGACCGTCCCCCGGTGCGCGCACGAGCCTGGCCCGTTCGCCCGTCAGGGCCAGCCCGTAGCGCAAGCCCCGTTGGGCCAGGTGTTGTCCGATCCGCCGCATCGGCTGCCTTGCGCCCGCGCCGGCGTCCAGAGCCTCGTCCCAGCCGCCGCAGTAGGCTGCGAGCAGGGGCTGCCTGCCCGCTGCTTCGTCGTCCGCCGAAGCGAAAAGCGGGTAGAGCCGGTCTTCTCCTGCCCCGAGGTGAAAGCCGAGCACCTCTCGGAGAAACGGCCGGAGAAAACGTTCCCGGCACTCTGCAGGCTGGTCCGAGCGCCCCTCGGCACGCTGCCAGATCCGCCGCAGGCGCTCGTAGGCGAGGTCCGTCTCTCGGTCGGAAAGCTTGCGGCGGCGGCCGCGGCCCGAGCCTCGGCCGAACACGCTGCCCAGGTAGTAGTCCGAGAAAAAGCCGCGGACGTTCCTGAGATGCTTGAAAGCCATCAACCACCTCCCTCAGGAACGAGGAGCAGAGCGCCCAGTGGCCGCGGTGGTCCCGGATCGCTGACGGTTTGAAACTCGGCGATCTCCTGGCGGCGCTGCTCGGCGTAGGTCCGGACGGCTGCGCGCCGGGCCTCGAAACCGCCGCGGGTCTCCTGGTCGGCGAAGAGGCGCTGTTGACCGCTCTCCTCCACGAGTCCCCGGGCGCGCGTCTCCGCTTCGTCAATTTCCCGTAGCCGATCCGCCACGTCGGTTTCGAGTTCCCGGAGAAGAATTTCGGCCTGCTCGGCGCGCCGCGTGCGTAGGGCTTGCGCGCGCTCGGCGAGCCACCGCTCGGCCTCGGCGGTTGCCGCAGCCCTGAGAGTGTCGAAGCGCTCGGCAAACAGCCGGTCCACGACCCCGCGTGCGACCTCTCGCACTTCGCCCGATCCGTTCAGGTAGCCCGCGTTGGCAAGAGGATCGCCCAGCACGCTACCATCCAGCCCAACGCGAACCGCAAGAACTCGTTCCTCGAGCAAGCCTCCCTGTCCCTCCACCGTTCCGAGAAAAGTGAACACGACCGACGGTGGTTCGCTCGGCGGGACGCTTCGCGCGGCGAGCCGCCGCGGCGGCAGGCCTCGCTCACCGGGATAGACGTGCAACAGGCGCCTCCGGGCGTCAGCCGCCAGGGTTCGGATCAATGGGTGCAGCGGTGTCAGGAACTCGACTTCATCCGCGCGATACTGCACGGCGACCGAGCGCCTGAATGTCACGGCCGGGTAGATGGGTGCGACTTGAGGTCCCCGAAACGCCCACGGGACCCGAATTCGAAAGACCCCCTGCCGAGCGGGGTCGGCCTCGACCGCACCGGGGCCCAGCATGGAGATGACCACGTGCTCGAGCTCGCCCTCGTCGGGCAGCAGGGGTTCGGCGGTATTGAGGAGCGAGAGGATGCGCTGGTGCTCTTCCGCCGTGCTCGCGTCCGCGGTGAGAAGCGGCTGCACGTTCCGGACAAAGTCGGCCGTTCGGTCGTCGAACAACCGGACCAAGTCGGCCTTGCTCTTGTCAATGTCGTCTGCTTCCGGGTCCAGCCCCGTGAGCCCGTCGCCGATTCGTTGTTCGCCGGCGATGAGCCCGAGGAGATCGGGCGTGGACACCCGGTCCCTCGCCATCTGCTCGATCTTGGTGACCAGCGTGTCGAGGACCGCCTCTTCGGGGCTCTCGGGATAATAGAGATACCGGATGATCGGATTGCGGGTCTGCCCGTAGCGATCCACGCGCCCGTTTCGCTGCTCCAGCCGGTTCGGGTTCCAGGGCAGCTCGACGTGGATCACCCGCCGGCAGTGGCGCTGGAGGTTCAGTCCTTCGCTGGCGGCATCGGTGGCGAGGAGAAGCCGCGTTTCCGGCCGCTCGAACGCCTCCTGACGCTTGAGGCGCTGGGCGCGGGACAACCCGCCAGTGAGGACGACGTAGCCGTCCCTCAGCGCCTCTTCGTTCCCGAGCCGTGCCGTAATTGCGTCCAGAGTGTCCCGGTATTCGGTGAAAACGATCAGCTTCTCCGTGAGGTCCTCGCTCAGGACTCGACGGATCTCCCCGACGAGCGCCTCGATCTTGGGATCCGCCGGGGGCAGCTTCTTGAGAATGCGCCGGATCGCTTCGAGCGCACGGACTTCGCTCTTGCGCCGGCGTTCGTCCTGGGGGATGGCGGACTTGAGAATCCGGCGCGCGACGCGCTCGCTCGCCGCCTCGCCGAGCGGCAGGTCGGCCTGGAAGTCCCGCAGTTCGGCGCGGTCGGGCGGCTCCTCGCGCTCTTCGTCCTTCTTCAGCGCCGCCAGCCGGTGCTCGATCGTCTTCGCCAGAGCCGCGCGGCTCGACAGCGCGCGCTTCTTGACGATCTGCATGGCGAAACCGACGAGCTCGGCACCTTCGGTCTCCTGTGCTTCCCGCGCCGTCCGCGAGCAATAAGACGCAACCTTGCGGAGCAGCTCCCGCTCCTGAGGGCTGAGGTCCGTGATCGGGATGCCTCGAACCTCTCGGGCGGGGAACACCAGCTCCTCTTGTCCATTAGGGAGGCGCCGCTTGATCTGGGACTTCATCCGCCGAATCCGCGCTGTCTCGATCCTGCGCTGCACTTGGTCTCGCGGGCCTTGGAGCGTGGCCGCTGTCGGCTCCACGAGCTCGAGCAGCGAGCGGAACGAGTGGGAGTATCCGTTGTGGGGCGTGGCCGTGAGCAGGAGCAGGCCCCGGCTCGCCTCGCGAAGCGCGGCGCCCAGCCGAGTGCGCTGGGTGCGATAGGGGTTGTCCGGCGTGCCGGATTCGGCGAGCGCGTGGGCCTCGTCCACGATCACGAGGTCCCAGCGCTTGCGGAGCGCGCGGTGGCGCACCGTCTCCTTCTTGATGAAGTCCACGGACGTGATCACGCGGGGCAAGGCGTCCCACGGGTTCACACCGGCCGGCAGGTTGGTTTGCACCCGCGCGACGCCCGCGGCGTTGTCCATGATGACGAAATCGAGCCCGAACTTCTCGGCCAACTCGTCACGCCATTGGTCCATGAGCCCTGGTGGCGTCACGATCAGGATGCGATCGGCACGGCCCCGCGCCATGAGCTCGAGCATCGCGAGCCCCGCCTCGATGGTCTTGCCGAGCCCCACGTCGTCCGCCACGAGCAGGCTCGCCCGGGGCTTGGCGAGGAGGCGCAGCGTGGGCGCGAGCTGGTACGCTTCGACGGCCACGCGGCCGAACCGCGCGCCGCTCAGGAGGCCGGTTTCCCTGACGAGCGTCGCCGCAAGAATACGGTGAGCGTTCGACCAGGCAGCGAAAGACTCGAATCCAGCGGCGTCGTACCGGACTTCCTCTGAGGGGAGGGGAACAAGCCGCTCCGGCGGCGTCACGACGGACAGGTTCCCCGGGGCATCGCCGTCCAGGGCTTCGATCTGCACAATGCTGTGATCGCCTGCGACCGTGGTGACCCCCCGCACGCGCCAAGGGCGGTCACGGAGCAAGATGCGGTCGCCGATCGCGGCAGGTACGCTCATCGGTGGCTCTCCTCAGACCCGGTCATCTGTTCCCCAGCCTAACCCGCCTGCCGGAACCGACACAGCCGTCGCCAGGGCGCTTGTCAGGCCCGAGTCCGTCAAAACCACGGGGAAAAATTGCGCCTCGACGAGCCTTCACGTAACCCCCCGGGCGCTCAGATGGATCTCCATTTGCAAGCGTCGCCCCCCGATCCGCTGTTGGGTGCTGGTCGAGACCTAGGCCCTCCTGCGGCAGCGCGCGGGACGGGAAAGCGGTGAAAGCTTTCCAGAGGCCTTCGACCCCTGCCCGACGTCACCCGGGTAGGCCAGATCTGCATGAGCGAGGCCTCGCACCCATACTGAGACGCGAGCGCGGGGCGGTACGCGAGCACGCAAGAAACGTCTCCCCGCCTTGCACCGCGGCCCCATATTGGGTCCCACGGATCCTGGACGCCATGCTGCCGGCGCGCCCCGGTTGGCGCAGGCTCGTCGTATGCTATTGACCTACGACCGTATGCCTTTGGCATACACGCATGGTGAACCTGCTGCTTGGCCCGCCGGCGCCGCGCGCCATCCTAGCCCGCACCTACACCGACCCGGCCCGTGTAGGAGATCGTGCCCAAGACCGACCGTTCAGCCGAGGTCCTGCGGAAAGCCTGGATCGGTGCCTCCACCGAATGGGCCCTCGTCTACGGCCCCACGGCCGGCGGGACAGTCACAGGGGGAAGCGATATTGAGGGCCATCAACGCGGCTCGCGCCGCCCGCGGGCCATGCTCCTCAGGGGGAAGATGGGATGAGCATCCTCGTCCTCGAATTTCGCTCCGATACCACCTTCGCGCTGCCCTGTCAGCACGATGACCTGCTCATGCTCGCCAGGCACCCGTCCTTCCTGCACGATGAGCCGCATGTCGTTGACCTGTGGCACCTCCGCGACGGCGACCGCGTGACGTTCACCAATCGGATCTCCGACCTGCCGCCCTGGTTCGAGCTGCACCC
>JBBIHW010000150.1:0-7692 GCA_037446795.1 Acidobacteriota bacterium | reverse complement strand
GCGGCGAGCAGCGAACGGCCCCGGTGGGCGAGGAGGTCGCGGGCGAGCGCCTCGAGCAAGCGCGGCTCGACGCCGATCCGCTCCGCGAGGTCCCAGGGGAGCTCTCCCGCCCCCTCGAGGGGAAGCCCGAGCCTCGCGAGCGCGCGCGCGAGCGCCGCCACGAAGGCGCCGACGAGCCGGCTCCGCAGCCGCAGCCGCTCGTCCGCCACCACGCCCGTCGGCGACAGCTCGCTCTCGACCACCCAGAGGCGGCTCGGCTCCTCGTGCGTCGAGAGGAGCCTGCGGCCATCGGCGAGCTCCCGCGCATGGCGGACGGCCTCGGGATCGGAAACCAGGAGGTCCGAGTCGAGGGCCAGGACGACGCGGGCGCGGTCGAGGTGATGAACGGGGCGGAGAGGCCGTCCGAAGGCCCGCTCCAGTCCGGCGAGGAGGTTTTCCCGCGTACCGGGCTCCCAGCAAACGAGCCGCGCGCGCGGGAAGCGCTCCCGGAACGCCGCCGTCAGGCGCGCGAGGGTCGGAGAGGAGAACGGCTCCGCGAGCAGGGCGAGCCCTCGCCCGCCCTCGGCGAGGTGGGCGGCCTCGAGCTCCTTCCACGCCGCGGTGAACCCGTCCCAGTTCGCCTTCGCCCCGGACCTCAGGACCGAGGCCGACCGGTCCGGGTCGTACAGCCCGTAGATGGCCGTCTGCAGGGCGGCGCTCGTGCCGCCGCGCGAACTCGGGTGCAGCTCGTTCCCCTCGATCTTCGTCGGGCGCCCCTCGTGGCTCTCCACGACGACGCCGCAGGCGTCGAGGCCGAGGGGCATCGTGGTGGCGTAGTACTGCGGGACCCCCGGCACGATCTCCTCCGGCGCCTCGACGTACGGGAGGATCGTCTCCACCGGTCTCCGGCAGCCCGCGAACCCGGCGAGCGAGGCCGTCACGCCGAGCAACTGCAACACCTCGCGGCGCGTCACCGCGGCCGGGGGCTCGGAGGCCCCGGCCGGGAACTCGTCGCCGCGGGCGGCGCGCGGACGGCCGTCGGGCAGGGGATCCGGGCTCCGCCAGTACGCCTCGGCTTCTCGCGCGGTCATCGGTGACACCCGGAGCAGTCCTCGGGAGGGCGGATCCCCCTCTCGCGGATCGCGCGCTCGGCGATGGCGAGCTGGTCGGCCGGAGGCACCCAGCCCATCTTGGTGACCTCGCTCGGGGGGCGGAGGTGCGGTGCCGGGTTGCGGTGGCAGTCCAGGCACCAGCTCATGCTCAGCGGCTCGACCTGGCGGATCTCCTCCATCTGGTCCACGCGGCCGTGGCAGCTGGCGCAAGCGACGCCGGCCCGCACGTGGGCCCCGTGGTCGAAGTAGGAGAAGTCGGGGAGGTCGTGGACGCGCACCCAAGCGATCGGCATGCGCGTCCTCGCGCTCTCGCGCACCGCGGCCAGCTTCGGGCTCTCGCGGGCGATGACGTGGTGGCAGTTCATGCAGGTCGCCGTCGGCGGGACGTTCGCCACGCTCGAGGTCTCGACCGACGCGTGGCAGTACCGGCAATCGAGGCCGAGCTCGCCCGCGTGGAGCCGGTGGCTGAACGGGACCGGCTGCCTCGGCATGTATCCGACGTCCGTGTAGCGGGGCGAGCCGTAGTACCAGACGCCGGCGACGAGCAGGACGAGCAACGCGGGACCGCCGAGGCCCGCGGCGAGCGGAATCCGGTTCGTCCACTCCGGGAAGATCTGAGCCAACCGTAAGCCCCTCGCCCGACGGGCCCGCAGCGAAATCCCCGGGTCGTTTCGACCTCCTCGCTTCCTCCGACCCGGCGCCCGCCACACGCCCGGCTCCCGCCGGGACTGACGGCTGTCCGGTCGCCCTTGGGGGAAAGGAGTCTAGATCGGTCCGAAATCCCCGGTCAACTCCGGCCGGCACCCGCACGGGGAGGCCCGGCGCCCGGTTTGCGGTAAGATCCGGTCATGGCGACCGGAACCGAGGGCAGCCGGGACCTCCACGGCTGGATCGAGGCGAGCCGGCACCTCTGCTTCGAGGCGATGCGCGTCTACATCGGCATCGCCTTGTTCCTGAAGGGCGTCTTCTTCGTGATGGACCGGGAGTTCCTGGCCGACATCCTGCAGCGGTCCGGCCTGACCCTCGGCCAGATGTACCTGCTGCACTACATCCCGATCGCCCACCTGGCGGGCGGACTCCTTCTCGCCGTCGGGCTCCTGACCCGGGTGTCGGCGCTCTTCCAGATCCCGATCCTGGCGGGAGCCGTCTTCCTCGTCCACCTGCGCGAGGGCCTGTTCACCCACGGCCAGAGCCTCGAGCTGACGGCGCTGGTGCTGTTCCTGCTCGCGCTGATCGTCGTGCACGGGGGCGGCCGGCTCTCCGTGGACTACTACATTCTGAAGCAGTGGAGGGCGCGGGTCGCCGAGCGATAGCCGGCCCGTGAACGAGGGATTCTCGAATCGCGCCCGGCGCATCTTCCGGAGCCCGTTCCCGTGGGCGTTTCTCGCGGGCGCCATCCTGCTGGTCCTGATCCGACCGCTGCTGCGGTTCGAGCCCGCCCCGCCCCCGCCGCTGTGGACCCTCCCCCGGTTCACGCTGACGGACCAGGACGGCCGGCCCTTCGGAAGCGACGAGCTTCGAGGCCGCGTCTACGTGGCGAGCTTCTTCTTCGCGCGCTGCGCCTCGATCTGCCCCGCCCTCATGCAGGCCATGTCGCGCCTGCAGGAGCGGTACGCGGCCGCGGGGATGAGCGAGGTGCGCCTGGTGAGCATCAGCGTGGACCCCGCCGCCGACACGCCGGAGGTTCTCCGCGAGCACGGGAGCCGGTACGGGCAGGACCGCTCGCGCTGGACGCTCCTCACCGGGGATGCCGAGGCGGTGGCGAAGCTGCTGCGCGAGGGGTTCCGCGTGCCGGTCGGCGAGAGGGAAGACCTCGGCGGCGGCCTCTTCGACATCGCGCATTCGGCGAAGCTCGCGCTGGTGGACGGCGAGGGGAGGGTGCGCGGCTTCTACGACGCGACCGAGCCCGGGCTCGACGAGATCTTCCACCGGACGCGTCACGTGCTGCGCGAGCGGGGCGGCTGACCCGGGCACGGTGCCCCGGGGTTCGATGGCGGGGTGCGGTGGCATCTTCCCACCGTCGTGACTGCCCACGGCCCGGCGAAGCGCCGGGTGTTCGGCGGGCAGCGATCCGGCCGCGAGGACCCGGGCCCGAAGCAGAGCCGCATGTGGCCGCACGCAGCCGCCTCCTCGCCACTGGCCGTTGGCCCGTCGCTCGTCTTTCGTCAATTCGACCTCGGCTTTCGTCCAGCTCAGGGCGTGCTCGCTCGAGGGGAAGCGAGGCGCGAGAGCCGCCGCCAGCCCGCGCCGACGCTGCGTGCACGGGCGATCTCCTGTGCTGCCCGATCGGATCCGACACCTCCGTCCCGGGGAGACCTCGCACCCGTCCGGGTGCGGGGGCCGCGACGATGCGACGCAGCAGGCGCCCCGTCGCCATCCGGAATTCCGCAGCGCCCATCGTCGAGAGGCCACGGGAGCCTGGCCACCCCGGTGTGCGTGGTGTGGGTCCACGACGTTGACTTTTCGTCGCTGCCGAAGTATGTACACGCCGCGCTCGCGGCGGTGGGAGAGGGCGAGAGCGTGCAAGGAGGGCGGGGCCCGCTCCGGGGCGTTTCCTTCCATCTCTTCTTGCTGGCAGCCGCCGGGGTTTCGGCGACGGCCGGGCACGGCGCCGCCGCGGGAGCGCTTCCGGAAGGGTTCACCGACGTCGCTGTCTTCACCGGGTTGGACCGACCGACGGCCGTGCGCTTCGCACCGGACGGGCGGGTTTTCGTCGCGGAGAAGAGCGGTCGCGTCAAGGTCTTCTCCGACCTCTGGGATCCCAGCCCGGACACGCTGGTGGACCTGAGCACGAACGTCCACGACTACTGGGACCGCGGGCTTCTCGGGCTCGCCCTCGATCCCGCGTTCCCGCAGCGCGCCTACGTCTACGTGCTCTACACGTACGACTACGATCCCAACACGCCGGGCATCCCGGCGCCGCGCTGGGGGGATGTCTGCCCGACGCCGCCCGGGCCCAACACCGACGGATGCGTCGTGAACGGGCGCCTGTCGCGGCTCGAGGTCGGGCCGGGCAACACGCTCGTCGGGGGCGAGCAGGTCCTGCTCGAGAACAACTGGTGCCAGCAGTACCCGAGCCACTCCGTCGGCGCGTTGAACTTCGGGCCCGAGGGGGCGCTCTACGTGCAGGCCGGCGACGGCGCGAGCTTCGTCGTCGTGGACTACGGCCAGTGGGGAGGCCGGCTGATCGGGACGCCCACGCCGAGGAACCCGTGCGGCGATCCGCCGTCGGGTCGCGGCGGCGTGCAGACCCCGCCCACGGCCGAGGGAGGCGCCCTTCGCTCGCAGGACCTGAGGACCGCGGGCGACCCTCTCGGCTGGGACGGCTCCGTCCTGCGCGTGGACCCGGACACGGGAGCGGCGTGGCCGGACAACCCGCTGGCCGGCGGGAGCACGTCCGAGGACGACCGCACGATCGCCTACGGACTGCGCAACCCGTTCCGCTCGACGTTCCGTCCGGGCACGAGCGAGCTGTGGATCGGCGACGTCGGCTGGAACGACTGGGAGGAGATCAACCGCATCGTGGCACCTGCCGACGCCACGGTGGAGAACTTCGGCTGGCCCTGCTACGAGGGGAGCGGTCGGCAGGCCGGCTACGACGGCACGGATCTGGACATCTGCGAGAACCTCTATGCGGCGGGCCCGGGCGCCGTCGCCGCTCCCTTCTACGCCTACCACCACGCCGAGCACGTGGACCCCGCGGGCGACGGCTGCCCCACGGGGAGCTCGTCCATCGCCGGCCTGGCGTTCTACGAGATCGGCGCCTATCCCGCGGCCTACGAGGGTGCGCTTTTCTTCGCCGACTACTCGCGCGACTGCATCTACGCGATCCGGAGCGGGGCGGACGGGCTGCCCGACCTCTCCACGCGGACCGCGTTCGAGGTGGGCGCATCGAACCCCGTGGACCTGCAGCGCGGTCCCGGGGGAGACCTCTACTACGCGGACTTCGACGGAGGGACCATCCGCCGCATCCAGTACACGAGCGGCAACACGCCACCCACGGCGGTGGCGGTGGCGAGCCCCGACAACGGGTCCCTGCCCCTCGTGGTGCAGTTCGACGGCTCGTCCTCGAGCGATCCCGACCCGGGAGCGACGCTCTTCTACCGGTGGGACCTCGACGGCGACGGCGAGTACGACGACTCGACGATCGCGAACCCCGTCTACACGTATACGGTCGCGGGCACGGTGGTCGTGGGGCTTCAGGTGACCGACGACCGCGGCGCCACCTCCACCGACACCGTGCCCGTCTACGCCGGCAACACGCGGCCCACGGCCGCGGTGACCGCCCCACCGCCCACGCTCCTGTGGAAGGTCGGCGACGTCATCGCATTTGCGGGCGAGGCGACGGATCCCGAGGACGGCCCGCTGCCGCCGTCCTCGATGCACTGGGACATCTTCATTCAGCACTGTCCCGGCGGGCTGTCCGACTGCCACCCCCACCTCGTCGAGCGGCACGACGGGGTCGCCGGCGGGACGTTCGTCGCCCCCGATCACGAGTGGTATTCCACCATCGAGTTCGAGCTGACGGCGGCCGACTCGCAGGGGCTCGACGGCGCCGACCGCGTGGCGGTGGAGCCGGTCACCGTGACGAACGCGTACAGGTCGGACCCGCCCGGGCTCGACCTCGTCGTGGGCGGCGTGGCCGGGACGGCACCCTTCGACCGGCCCGCGATCGTCGGCTCGACGAACTCGTTGAGCGCTCCCTCGCCGCAGACGCTCGCCGGCACCCGGTACTACTGGGCGTCGTGGTCGGACGGCGGCGCCCAGTCGCACGACTTCGTGGCGGGCGACACACCCGAGATGCGGCTCGCCAGCTTCTCCCCCTGCGGTGTCGTGGAGCCGTGCGACGGGCTCGACAACGACTGCAACGGCATCCCGGACGACCCGCCCCCGCCCGGTGGCGTGAGCGGCCTGACGGTGAGCGGGAGCGAGCTCGCCTGGGCCGGGCTGCCCGAGGCCGTCGCCTACGACGTCGTCCGCGGCGATCTCGGCGCGCTCGCGGCCACCGGCGACTTCGCGTCCGCCACCGAAGAGTGCCTCGCCGACGACCTCGCGGCGACCTCTCTCCCGTACGCCGGGGAGCCCCCGCCCGAGGCGGGCTTCTGGTTCCTCGTGCGAGGCGTGAACTGCGGAGGCGAGGGCTCCTACGACTCGGCCGCGCCCTCGCAGTCGGGGTCGCGGGACGCGGGCATCGGGGCCTCGACCGGCAGTTGCCCGTAGCGCAGGCCCGATCGCAGCGAGACCCCCCACCTCGAGGAATGCGCGAGCGCAGCGCGCCTGGTCGCGGCCGCGGTTTCCCCTGCAGGTGTGGGCGGCGAAACGTGGCGGCCCGTGGCGGAACGGACCGCGGACCGGACCGGGCGGGGGCTTCCGCCCGACGCATGCAGTAGGATCCCCCCGTGGGCGAGGACGTCCCGGGGCTCCTCCTGATCAATCTCGGCACGCCCGAGCGGCCGGCAGCGGGTCCGCTCCGCCGGTACCTGCGGGAGTTCCTCTCGGACCCTCGCGTGCTGGACGTGCCCGGCTGGAAGCGGTGGCTCGTGCTGAACCTGTTCATCCTGCCGTTCCGGCCTCGCCGGTCCGCCGAGGCGTACGCCAAGATCTGGACGAGGGAGGGCTCCCCGCTCCTCGTCCATGGCCGCGCGCTCGCCGGGAAGGTCCGGGCGAGGCTCGGTCCCGGCGTCGCCGTCGAGGTCGCCATGCGTTACGGGCGGCCCTCGATCCGGCAGGCGATGGAAAGCCTCTACCGCGGCGGCGTGCGGAGGGTGGTCGCCTTCCCGCTGTACCCGCAGTACAGCTCGGCCGCCACCGGCTCCTCGCTCGAGCGCGTGTACCGGGAGGCCGCCCGCTTCTGGAGCGTTCCGTTCCTGGAGGTCGTGCCTCCCTTCTACCGCCACCCCGCCTTCCTCGACGCCGTGGCTGCCATCGCGCGTCCGGTCCTCGAGGAGGCCGCCCCGGAGCGCGTGTTCTTCAGCTTCCACGGGCTCCCCGAGCGGCAGGTCCTCAAGAGCGACCGCACCCGTGCGACCTGCCTCAGGACGGCCGACTGCTGCGACCGCCTCGGACCGGCCAACCTGGACTGCTACCGCGCGCAGTGCTTCGAGACGGCGAGGCTCCTCGCCGGTCGCCTGCGCATTCCGCCGGGCCGGCAGGTCGTCTGCTTCCAGTCGCGGCTCGGGCGGGAGTCCTGGATCCGCCCGTACACGGACGAGGCCGTGCGCGAGGCGGCACGGGAGGGAATCCGGCGGGCGGCGATCCTGAGCCCGGCGTTCGTGGCGGACTGCCTCGAGACGCTCGAAGAGCTCGGCATCCGCGCGGCGGCGGACTTCCGGGCGGCGGGCGGGGAGCGCCTCGCCGTCGTTCCGTGCCTGAATGCGACGGACTCGTGGGCCGACGCCGTCGTCGCCATCGCGCGCGAGGCCTCGCCGTGGCTTCGCGCCGCGGGGCCTCTGGTCACGAGCCCTTCCAGCTGATCGAGGACGCCCCGGGCGCGCTCGCGCGCGGATGCGCGGCGTGGCGGCCAGGCGTATAGTGGCCTCGTCGAGGCCGAGCCTCATGTGGCGCGCGCGGAGGCGGGCGTCGCGTCCGCCGCGGCACGGCG